>CAXBPJ010000025.1:0-9889 GCA_963977325.1 uncultured Brevundimonas sp.
CGAGGTCACCGACCCGACTACCGGCCAGATTCGCGCCATCTCGGGCCTGCGGCCCAGCCAGCCGAACATCACCTGGGCCCAGGACATCCCCAGCTGGAAGATCAACTATCGCCTCACCATGCTGACCATGCTGAAGCAGTACACCTACAGCCCCGACCAGATCTTCGGCTTCGAGGGCACGGACTATTACGAGGCGGCGATCGAGTACAAGCCGACCGACACCCTGACCCTCAGTGCCCAGGTCAACATCTGGGACGACTTCCGCATCTATCACACCGTCTTCGACGCCCGCACCAATCCTCGTCCGATCCGCTTCGTCGAGGAGCGCATCATCGACCCGCGCACCTTCGTTTCGCTGCAGCTGCGCAAGACCTTCTGACCGGCCCCCGTCTTCCCCCCCAAGGCCGGAAAGAAGAAGGGCCCCGGGATCGCTCCCGGGGCCCTTTTGTCGTCAGCGAGGAGCGCTGATCAGGTGGTCGAGGTCGTCGGACGGGCGACGTTGCCGTCCTCGCGCCCATGGTCGGCCAGGGTTGGTCCGGGATGGCTGTCCGGATCGTTCACGCCATGCGACCAGTGCTTGATCAGGAAGCTGACCAGAATGAAGCCGATCCCGATCCCGACGCCCCACAGGCCGATCATGTTGAAGGTGTCGAGCGATGACTGAAGCGCGGCCGCCGGATCGGTGACCTCGCCGCCCACCGTCTCGGTTCCGGCCAGCTTGGCGATCTCGCCGCCCAGGAAGTGGGCGATTGAGGAGGCCATGAACCACACCGCCATCATGAAGCTGACGATCGAGGCGACCGATAGCTTGGTGATCTCCGACAGGCCGACGGGGCTGAGGAACAGCTCGCCGGTGGTGT
The DNA here is from genome assembly GCA_963977325.1 of uncultured Brevundimonas sp. Classification (GTDB taxonomy): domain Bacteria; phylum Pseudomonadota; class Alphaproteobacteria; order Caulobacterales; family Caulobacteraceae; genus Brevundimonas. The sequence goes on from CAXBPJ010000025.1 coordinate 861, forward strand.
GCAGCATGTAGAGCAGGGCTAGCAACACCAGCGGCGTGCGGAAGGCGTCGTCGATCATGCCGGAATTGGCGCCCCAGACCACCACCAGGAAGCCGAGGCCCACCTGGATGATGCCCAGGCCGAACTTGATCACCGGGTTCGGGTCCATCTTGCGCGAGCCGAGGAAGGCCCACATGGCCGCGAAGATCGGGGCGAAGATCAGGATGAAGCCGGCGTTGAACGACTGGGTCTGGGCGGCGGTGATCGAGGTGTCGATCCACAATCCCCCCGTGGCCATTCCCGCGGCGGCAAGCTGGTCGGCCGTGCCGTAGGGAATGCCGAGGAATGTTCCCGCCGCGCTGGTCAGCGACAGATCGACGTTACGGTCGGCGAACAGGTTCAGCGACGAGCCGGCCTGCTCGAACAGGGTGAAGAAAACCGCCGAGCCGAAGATCAGCACCATGGCCAGCATCATCCGCTCGCGCGCGATCTTGTCGCCGCTCAGCTTGAAGATAATGAACCAGGCGATGAAGCCCAGGGCCGCGACCGTCGAGATGCCGAGCCCCCATCCGACCAGGCTGTGGTTGGGAACGACGAACCAGAGGAGGCCGACGCCGACGAAGCCGAGGATGTAGATCAGGGTCTCGCGGTTGATCGGCCCGGCGATCGGCTTCTTGATCAGCTCCGGATAGGGGCTCTCCCCCTTGCCCTGAAGCAGGGGCTTGCCCAGCCAGAAGACGACCAGGCCCAGCGCCATGCCGATGCCGGCCAGGCCGAAGCCCCAGCCCCAGCCGAAATTCATGCCCAGATAGCCGCACAGCACCGCCGCCCAGAAGGCGCCGAGGTTGATACCGTAGTAATAGAGGGTGAAGCCGGAATCCCGGCGCGGATCACCCTGCGGATAAAGCTGGCCGACCAGGGTCGAGATGTTGGGCTTCAGGAAGCCCACCCCCATGATGATGAGCGACAGAGCCAGGAAGAACCAGTTCTCGCCGGACGACTTGATGACGTCGGTCTGGAGATCGGCCGCCGCCAGGGGCGATCCGGCCGGCAGACCCGTGACGGCGATGCGTCCGTCTTCGCCCGTGGCGTAGTCATAGGCCTGACCGTCGATGGTCACCTGGCTGACGGACTGGCCGTCACGCTCGATCAGCTGCACCGCATAGGTGTCGTCGCCGGAGCGCAGCACCTGCTGGGCCGGGCTGCCTTCGTAGGCCATCAGGCCGTGGCCCATGACCAGAAGGATGGCGCCGAACATGATCGCCTTGCGCGTGCCGATATAGCGGTCCGCGACGATGCCGCCGATCAGGGGCAGCAGATAGACCAGCGAGCCATAGGTGCCGTACTGGCCGGACGCCTGGGCGTCGGGGAACAGGAAGTGCTGGGTGAGGTAGAAGATCAGCAGGCCGCGCATGCCGTAGAAGGAGAACCGCTCCCACATCTCGGCGAAGAAGCAGATCAGCAGACCCTTCGGGTGGTTCTTGAGGATCTGCATCAGAACCGGCAGGCCGGTCACCAGGGTGATGACGATCCCGAGAAGGATGACGATGTTCATGCCGCGTCTCCCCCGAAACGCCTGCTAAGTCGGCTTGTGCGGGACGCCTTGAGCGCCCTCCCCCGATCCGTCGTTGTCAACGGCCTGCTCCTTACTGCTGCGCCCCACCTGACGCATGTGAAGCGGCCTTTGCAGCACGGTCGTCATTCCGCCACAAGAGTTGGGGGCTTTCGCGCCTACCAGTGACGCTCACCGTCCGGTGGAACCGAACCCGCCCGCGCCGCGCGCTGTGTCGTCGAGGCTATCGACCTCGATCCAATCGATCTGCTCGTAGCGGGCGATCACCATCTGGGCGATCCGCTCACCACGGTTCACCACGAAGGCTTCGGCGCCGAGATTGGCCAGGATCACTCCCACCTCACCGCGGTAATCGGCGTCGATCGTGCCGGGCGAGTTCAGGCAGGTGATCCCATGCTTCAGCGCCAGGCCCGAGCGAGGCCGCACCTGGGCTTCGAACCCTCGCGCCAGCGCAATAGTAAGGCCGGTGGGGACCAACGCCCGCGCCCCCGGCGCGAGGACGATCGGCGCGTCTTCCGGCACGGCGGCGCGCAGATCCATCCCGGCTGCGCCCTCGGTGGCGTACTGGGGCAGTTCGAGCCCCTGGCCGTGCAGAAGGCGGGCGAGACGGAATCCTGTGGTCATGCTTTGGCTCTAGCAGGGGGCGCAGCGGCCCGCAAAAAAGAACATTGCCAGAACGTTAACCTTTTGCTTATGGTGGTCGGCGGGAAAGGTTCAGGAGGGTCGAATGCGGGTTCAACTTTGGGGAGCGATCGTCGGCGGGGCCTTGGCGCTGGCGGCGTGCGACAATGGGTCCAGCGCCGTCGAAACCCGTGATCGGACGGGCGAGACTGCGGCTCTGACCAGTGCGGAGGCTCCGTCCACGGGCGTCGCGTCGCCCGGCGCGGCGGAGGAAAGGCCGATCTGGACGTCGAATCGGCGCAACAGCGCAGACGAAAATCTGGATCGCATCTATCGTCGAAACGGCGAAGCCTTCGGAGCGTCGGACGCCGGAGACTTCGCCGGCAAGGCTCAGGCCTTCATCGACGCGCCGCCGGGCGGAACCGAGACGATCAGCCGCGTCAACGGCGACACGCTCTACTATCACGCGGCGAGCAACACCTTCGCCGTGGCCAATCGCGACGGCGTACCGCGCACCATGTTCAAGCCCGACGATGGCGCGGCCTACTGGGCCGAGCAGAAGACGCGCGAAGCGGCGCGCTCGGCGCGTGCGGCAAGCTCGGAAGCCGGCTGACGGATCAGTCCTCGGCGTCGTCTTCCGAGGCGCCGTCCATTTCGCGCATCAGCGACAGGATGATCTTCTGCTGGCGCACCGGCAGACGCGGCGCGATGGCGGAGATTTCAAGGCTCTGGCGCGTCGAGGGGTGATCGTGGCTGAATCCCGAGGCCGGCTCGGCCACGCCCGCCTGGGCGCCGGTGAACCCGTCGAAGAAGTAGCCGATTTCCGATTTGAAGAATTGGGCGATCTCGAACAGCTTTGAAGCCGAGATGCGGTTGGCGCCCTTCTCGTACTTCTGAACCTGCTGGAACGACACGCCCAGGGCATTGCCCAGATCGCTCTGACTATAGCCCAGGCGGATGCGTTGCTCGCACACCCGGCGTCCTACCCAGCGATCCACCTCATGCGGACCGTCCTCGCCCCTGCCTCTCGCCATGACCCTCGATGCCTAAACGTTGGTTATCGGACTTTTCGTCATCTCGGAGCAGATGCGCCGTTCGTCCGTGCTTGTCACGCCCCTCTTTGCCGCAACCGGGCAAAATTGTCCTCAATTTTGTTTATGTCGCCTGATTGACGACGCAGGCAACAGGGCATGGCCGGTCCGCAGGAATGCCGACCGATATCCCGGGTCAGCCACCGCTGCGACACACAGCCGCGCGACCCGCGCGGGTATGGGGAGGGGGGAGCTTTCGCTAGCGACAGGCGACAAACCTCCGCGCTCGTCTAGCAGGACTTCGGCGGCCCGGAGAAAGGCTAAGCGGTCGGAATCCGGCGCCTTGAGCGCCCGATGACCCATCTCGGCGATGTCGGGCACGGTCAGGCCGTCGTGATCAAAAGCGACGCCCTCGTCGGCCAAGCCAGAAGGGTGGGAGAGAGGCTTGCCGGGAACCAGGCCCTCGAAAAAGAAACCGGGCTCGCACCTCAGGGCCTGACACAGCCGATAAAGCGTCGGTGCGTCCAGCGCGGTCTCCCCGGTCTCGTAGCGCCCGGCTGTGCTGCGGGACACGCCCAGCAGGGTGGCCAGATGGTCCGTAACCATTCCCAGCGCGATCCGGCGTTCGACCAAGCGTCCGGCGACGTGTCGCGCCACGGGGTCCAGTCGGCTCGAATTCAGCTTACGCGGCCTCACGACGACCTCGGCCAGACAGGGCGCCGAGGCCGATCAACCCGGCCACGGCGAGTAACATCGGCCAGTCTCCCCACCGGCCATAAGGTGTCGGCTCGAGAGCGTCCGGCAATCGGACGTCGATCACGCCGCGCGCGCCCGTCTCCAGCTTGCGGCCATCCACCGGCCGGCCCCACGGATCGATCAGGGCGGACACGCCGGTGGGGGTCGCGCGCGCCATGGGCAAGCCCTCCTCAATGGCGCGATAGGCCGACAGATTGAAGTTCTGCACCGGCCCCGAGGTGGCGCCATACCAGGCGTCGTTGGATGGGTTGACGATCCAGGCCGGTCGCTCGGCTCCATCGGGCGTCATGCCGGGAAACAGGCTTTCGTAGCAGATCAGGGGCTGGACGCGCGGCAAGTCGGGGAGGTCGAAGGGCGCCGGGAGCGGTCCGGGCGTGAAGTCCGACGCAACGTGCACCAAGCTTCTCACGCCCAGTCGGCTCATCAGCGGACCGGCCGGGAGATATTCGCCGAACGGCACCAGGTGATGCTTGTCATAGACGGCGTCGACCCGCAGACCGCCCGCGCCGATGTCGGTCATGGCGAAGGCGCTGTTGCCATAGGAGGCCTGCCCGTCGCCGCGATCGTAGGCGCGGCTGAGTCCCACGATCAGCACCTGTCCCTCTTCCAGGGCCTCGGCCATGGCCGGCGCCACCCAGGATCGCGGATCGACGATGTCGTTGAAGGTGGTCGGCAGGGCCCCCTCGGGCCAGATCACCACATCGGGACGGCCGAGCGCGCTTGCCGGGCCGGCCGTCAGATCGAGATAGCTGTCGACGATCGCGGCGAAGTTCTCGGGCGTCCACTTGGCTTGCTGTTCGATGTTCGCCTGAACGATGCGGATCACGGTGTCGGTGTCGGACGCCTCGGCCCGGGACAACCGCACGGCGCCGCCGACTATCGTGACGGCGATCAGAGCCAAGCCCGCCCCGGCGACGATGATCGCCTTGCGGTCGCGCCGCTCGGCCGACGGCGCCAGCGCGGCCGTGCCCAGCACTGTGATCAGGCTCAGGCCATAGACCCCGACAAGCGCCGCAGCCTGGCTGGCGGCCGATCCGGCGGCCCAGCTGGCCCCCGCGGGATTCCAGGGAAAGCCGGTCAGCATCCACCCGCGCAGCCATTCGAAAAGACAGAACAGTCCGGCGAACAGGGCGACCCTGGCCAGTCCCGGCCGTCGCAGTCGTCGGAACAGCGCCAGCGCCGCGCCCCAGAACAGACCCATCCCGGCCGGCAGCAGACAGGCGGCGAAGGGCGCCATCCAGGCCTGATCCGGATTGACCAGAAACGCCTCGGCCACCCACCAGCAGCCGATGAAGAAATAGGCGAAGCCAGCCAACCAGCCGCGCCAGAAGGCGGCGTGGACCGAGCCCGCCCGGTCGCCGAGGATCAACAGGGCCGGATAGGCGAGCAGGCCGGGAAACAAGAGGCCGAACGGCGGGTGGGCCAGGGCGGCCAGGGCGCCGACGACCAGTGCGGCGGCGATGACGGTCAGGCGCTGGCCCGCGCCGCCCCGCATCCAGTCGGGCGACCTCACGCGACGCGGTCCGCATAGGGGTCATCGACGCCCAGGCCCGCCAGGATGGCGCGCTCCTCGGCCTCGACGTCGTCTTCATGGTCGCGACCCAGCAGGTGCAGCACGCCGTGCACCACCAGATGGATCAGATGATCGGCGAGGGACTTGCCCTGGGCCTCGGCCTCGGCGCGGCAGACGCCCGACGCCAGCACCAGGTCGCCCAGATGCGGCCGGGCGCTCTCGGGCGCAGGGAAGCTCAGCACATTGGTCGGCCGATCCTTGCCGCGAAACCGACTGTTCAGGTCGGCCACCGTCGCGTCGTTGGTCAGCAGGATGACGATATCGCCCGGGCCGTCGGCGAGGGCGGCCTCGGCCGCGCGGGTGACGATGGCCTCAGGGTTTCCAACGCCCGCCCAGCCCTCGGCGTCCTCGACCTCGACCTCGATCATGCCGGCTCTTCCAGGTCGGGAGCGCGGCGGGCGCGATGCGCCTCGCTGTCGGCGTCATAGGCGCGCACGATCCGCTCAACCAGGGCATGGCGGACCACATCCTGGGCTTCGAACTTGAGCACGCCGACGCCCTTGACCCCGTCGAGGATGCGCAGGGCGTGGGACAGGCCGCTGTCGCGCGGATTGAGCAGGTCGATCTGCGATGGGTCGCCCGTCACCACCATGCGCGCGCCCTCGCCCAGACGGGTCAGCACCATCTTCATCTGCAGGCGCGAGGTGTTCTGGGCTTCGTCGACGATGACAAAGGCGTGGCTGAGGGTGCGGCCGCGCATGAAGGCGATGGGGGCGGCCTCGATTTCCCCCTTGTCGCGACGGCGGCGCACGTCCTCGGCCCCGAGGATTTCGTTCAGCGCCTCCCAGATCGGCGCCAGATAGGGATCGACCTTCTCGTTCAGGTCGCCGGGCAGGAAGCCCAGCTTCTCGCCCGCCTCGACCGCCGGACGGGTGATCACCAGCCGGTCAACCTGGCCGCGACGCAGCAGTGAGGCCCCATAGGCCGCCGCCAGGAAAGTCTTGCCTGTGCCCGCCGGACCGACGCCGAAGGTCAGTTCGCATTCGCCAAGCGCCTGCAGATAGCGGGCCTGGGCCGGCGTCTTGGGCACGATGGCGCCCTTGCGTCCGACCGGCAGGGCGACGCCGCCTGCGGTCGGCGGACCGGCAGCCGACCCCTTGGCCGGCTTTGTCGAGGCGCCGCCGCCCAGCACAGCGCCGATGCCGGTGCGGACATCGGCCTCGGAGATGTCGGCGCCCAGGTCGCTGCGCTCGGCCAGAGCCTCGATGACGCGCCTGGCATTGGCCCGGTCGCGCGGACCGCCGTCGATGGACACGCCTCCGCCCGGCGCCTCGATCAGCACCTTGAACGCGTCCTCGATCAGGGCGAGGTGCCGGCTGGACGGGCCGATCACCGCGCGCAGGGCGTCGTCGGACAGGGAGAGGAATTCGCGGGACCTAGGCATGTTAGTGGGCCGCTACCGCCGCGCTCGCGGAGCGCGGCTGCTTGAGCGGCGCCCCAGCGCCATCAATGGACATGGGGTCCCTGACCAGCCGACCGGCTAGGCTGTTCTGCTGGCCGGTCAGGATCTCGACCTCGACGATCCGGCCGATCAGGTGGGCGGCGTCCTCGACGTGGACGGACTGCAGATAGGGCGAGCGGCCGATGGCCTGGCGGCCGTGGCGACCCTGTTTCTGGAACAGGACCGGCAGGGTGCGGCCCGCCTGGGACCGGTTGAAGGCCGCCTGCTGCTCCAGCAGCAGGGCCTGAAGCGCCTGTAGGCGCTCCGAAGCAACCTTGGGCTCAACCGGCTTGGCCATGGTCGCGGCCGGGGTGCCCGGACGGGGCGAGTAAATGAAGCTGAAGGCCGAGGCGTAGTTCACCTGGCGGACCAGATCGAGCGTGTCCTCGAAGTCGCGGTCAGTCTCGCCGGGGAAGCCGACGATGAAGTCGCCCGACAGCGACATGTCGGGTCGGGCTGCGCGGATGCGGTCGATCAGGTCGAAGTATTTCTGTCGACCGTGCTTCCGGTTCATCAGGCGCAGGATGCGGTCCGAGCCCGACTGCACCGGCAGATGCAGATAGGGCATCAGGGCGTCCAGATCGCCATGCGCCGCGATCAGGTCCTCGCCCATGTCATTGGGATGGCTTGTCGTATACCGGATGCGGTCCAGACTCGGGATTTCCGCGAGCGCATAGACCAACCGCGCCAGGGTCGAGGGCGTTCCGTCAGGCCCCTCGCCGTCATAGGCGTTGACGTTCTGGCCTAGCAGGGTGACCTCGCGCACGCCCCGCGCCGCCAGCTCGCGCGCCTCGGCCAGGATCGCCGCCACCGGCCGCGACCATTCGGCGCCGCGCGTATAGGGCACCACGCAGAAGGTGCAGAACTTGTCGCAACCCTCCTGAACGGTCAGGAAGGCGGTCGGTCCCTCGACGCCCCGGGCTTGCGGCAGGGCGTCGAACTTGGCGTCGGGGGCGAAGTCGGCGCCGATGCGCTCGCCCCGCGCCCGCGCCGTGCGGGTCAGCAGTTCGGGCAGCTGATGATAGGCCTGGGGGCCGACGACCAGATCGACCGCCGGCTGGCGTCGCATGATCTCTTCGCCCTCGGCTTGGGCCACACAGCCGGCGACGGCGATGGTCATGGCCGATCCGCCCGAGGCCTTTTCCTCCTTGAGCATCCTCAGCTTGCCGAGCTCGGAATAGACCTTCTCGGCCGCCTTTTCGCGGATGTGGCAGGTGTTGAGGATGACGAAGTCGGCGTCTTCCGGCGTCTCGGTCGGCGCATAGCCGAGCGGGCGCAGCACGTCGGCCATGCGCTCGGAATCATAGACGTTCATCTGGCACCCGTAGGTCTTGATGAACAGGCGTTTGCCGGGGGCTGCGGTCATCGCGGGGTTATGGGAGCCCCGCACGGCGCAAGCAAGGCGCCGGCTCAGTCGACCCAATCCCGCTTCAATGTCCGCGAGGCCCCGATCAGCAGCATGGAAGCCAGAAGATAGAAGCCCATGCCGGTGTAAATGGCCCAGCGCAGGCTCTCTTCGCCGAAGCGCGGCGCCAAGAGGTCGCTCATCCAGCCGAAGTAGTAGAAGCCCACGGCGATGCCCAAGAGGTTGTTGATCAGCAGGAAGATGGCGGAGGCGGTGGACCGCATGGGCGCGGGAGCCAGATGCTGGACCGCCGCCGTGATCGGCCCTAGCCAGGCCAGGTTCAGCCCGGTCGGGATCAGGAAGATCAGGAAGGCCAGGGTCAGCTGTTGGGCCTGGGACCCGCCACCGGGCAGGATCAGGCCGATCAGCCAGGGCGAGTTCATCGCCAGGATGAAACAGGGCGCGGAGATCAGGAAGGCGATGGCGGGCGTCAGGGGATAGGCGCCCTTGCCGCGTCGCGACAGCTTGTCGGCGATCGTCCCCCCGCCCCAGATGCCGATCAGGCCCCCGATCAGGGCGATACCGGCGTAGTACCAGCTGGTTTGGGCTAGGGTCAGGTCGAAGCTGCGCATGAAGAACAGTGGCAGCCAGCCGGCTACGCCGTAGCCGCACACTGACGACGAGGCCGCGCCGAGGGCCAGTAGCCAAAA
>CAXBPJ010000026.1:0-9817 GCA_963977325.1 uncultured Brevundimonas sp.
GTGATGATCGTGCTGATGTGGACCTGGATCCGCGGCACCCGCCACGTCCAGGCCCAGGCCCGGCGCAGCGCCACCCCCACGGCCGCGCTGATAGAGATGCTGGCCCGGTCTGACCGGCTGGTCGAGGTGCCCGGCACCGCCGTCTTCCTGACCGCGGAACCCGATATCGCGCCGGCCGCGCTGCTGCACAACCTCAAGCACAACAAGGTGCTGCACGAGAAGAACGTCATCCTGTCGGTCGCCACCCAGGATCGGCCGCGCGTGCCCGAGAGCGAGCGGGTGCGCATGGAGCCGATCAGCGAGGACTTCAGCCGCCTGATCGTCAGCTATGGCTTCATGGAGACGCCAAACGTGCCCCGCGCCCTGGGCCTGTGCCGCAAGAAGGGGCTGAAGTTCGATATCATGTCGACCAGCTTCTTCCTGGGTCGCCGTTCGATCGTGCCCTCGGCGCGGCACGGGATGCCGCTGTGGCAGGACCGGCTGTACATCTTCCTGATGCGTAACGCCGCAAACCCCACCGACTTCTTCCACATCCCGCCCGGCCGCGTGGTCGAGATGGGCACCCAGGTGCAGGTGTGAGGACCGGCGGCGCCGGCGGGCGCAAGCCCCGAGGCGAACCCGGCAAGGGCGGCCTGCGCGGGCGCGAGGCCGAGGCGGACGCCCAGGGGCCGGGTGTCGAGGCCCGAATCGCCGCGGGCGTGCTGCTGAACGCGGCGCTGGAGCGGCGCGGCGGCATGGACGAGGTGATGGGCAAGCCCGAGGTCGCCGCCCTCAGCGGTCCGGACCGCGCCTTCGCCCGCGCCGTGGCGCTGGCGGCGCTGCGGCGGCTCGGCGAGATCGACGCCATCCTCGACCGCCGCCTGGCAAAGCGGCCGTCGCCCGCCGTCCTGACCATCCTGCGTCTGGCCGTGGCCCAGCTGCTGGTGCTTGAGACGCCCGCCTTCGCCGTGGTCTCGACCGCCGTGCGCCAGGCCGAGCGCGACGGGGCGACGCGCCAGTACAAGGGTCTGGTCAACGCCGTGCTGCGCGGGATCGGCCGCGACGGATTCGGCCCCACCGATCCAGTCACCAACCTGCCCGACTGGCTCGCCGCCCGCTGGCTCGCCACCTATGGCGAGGCGGCCCTGGCCGGGCTGGCCGAGGCCACGCGGCACGAGCCGCCGACCGACCTGAGCCCGCGCGATCCGTCCGACGCCGAAGCCCTGGCCGCGACCGTCGAGGGCGACGTCCTGCCCGGCGGTTCGGTTCGCACCCGGCTTAAGGGCGACGTCGCCGGCTGGCCCGGGTTCGAGGACGGGACCTGGTGGGTTCAGGACGCCGCCGCCGCCGTCCCCGCCCGCCTTTTGGCGCTCCAGGCCGGTCAGACCGCGCTGGACCTGTGCGCCGCGCCGGGCGGCAAGACCCTGCAATTGGCCGCGACCGGCGCCGACGTCACCGCCCTGGATCGCTCCGACAGCCGGCTGAAGCGGCTCCGCGCCAACCTCGCCCGCACGGGGTTGGAGGCCGAGATCGTCGCCGTCCCGGCCGAGGACTGGGAGGACGCGCGCCGGTTCGACGCCGTCCTGCTGGACGCCCCCTGCACGGCCACCGGCACCTATCGCCGCAACCCCGAGGCCCTGCGCGCCACCCGCCCGGCCGACGTGGCCAAGCTGGCCGATGTCCAGCACCGCCTGCTCGACGTGGGGGCGGCGAAGGTGAAGCCCGGCGGGCGGTTGGTCTATTGCGTTTGCTCGCTGGAGCGCGAGGAGGGCGAGACCCAGATCATCGCCTTCCTGCGCCGCAACCCGGCCTTCCGTACGGTCGCCGCCGTCCCGGCCGAGGTCGGCGCGCCCGACGAAGCCCTGACGCCCGAGGGCTGGCTGCGCATCCTGCCGTCGATGTGGGCGGAACGCGGAGGGGTCGATGGCTTCTTCGCCGCGCGTCTGGATCGGGCAGGGTAACCGGCGGAATCCGGCCGCTCGCCTTGCCGTCGCCGCATCCGCGTCCTATCGCGGGGCGATGAGTTCGACGCCCCTGATCTGCCCGTCCATCCTGGCCTCCGACTTCGCCCGCCTGGGCGAGGAGGTGGCCGCGCTGGAGGCCGCCGGGGCCGACTGGATCCATGTCGACGTCATGGACGGCCATTTCGTGCCCAACCTGACCATGGGGCCGGCGATCGTGAAGGCTCTGAGGCCGCACACCGCCCTACCCTTCGACGTGCATCTGATGGTCGCGCCGGTCGATCCGTGGCTTGAGGCCTATCGCGAGGCCGGCGCTGATATCCTCAGCGTCCACCCCGAGAGCGGCACGCATGTGCACCGAACCCTGGGCCGCATCCGCCAGCTGGGCGCCAAGGCCGGGTTGGTGCTGAACCCCGGCACGCCGGTCGCCGCGCTGGAGCCGGTGATCGAGCTGGTCGATCTGGTGCTGATCATGTCGGTCAATCCCGGTTTCGGCGGCCAGGCCTTCATCGACGCCTCACTTAGGAAGATCGGCGCCGTGCGCGCCCTGCTGGATCAGGCGGGGTCTGAGGCGCATCTGCAGGTCGACGGTGGCGTGACCGCCGCCAACGCCCGCGCCTGGGTCGACGCCGGGGCCGACGCCCTGGTCGCCGGCACCTCGGTGTTCAAGGGCGGCGCCGACGCCTACCGCGCCAACATCCAGGCCCTGAAAGCAGCGTGAGCGACGGAACGCCCATCGCCGGTCTGCCGGGCGCCCCGGTGCGGACCCCTGTCCGCCAGCGGTCCAGCGGCCTGCCGCCGCGCCTGTGGCCGGCCGTCGCCGGTCGGCTGGTCACCCGCCAGGCGTGGATCGAGCTCTATGGCATGCCCGGCTATCGCCGAACCCTGCCAGGCGGCGTCACGGGCCTGGGCGGCGCGCCGCGCGATTTCCGGCCCGTCGATACGGTGCAGGGCGAGGAAATCCTGGCTGGCCGGTTTCTTTTGGCCGGCGCCGCGATGGAGGCCGAGGATCCGTTCGATCGACCGAGCCCCAGCCGCGCCTTCGCCCAGGCCCTGCACGGCTTCGATTGGCTGCCGGCGCTGATGTGCCAGGGCGAGGCCGGGGCGCGCCGGGGCGCGCGCCTGACCATGCTGTGGCACGCCCATTTCGCCCGCTGGTCGCCCTTCGCCTGGGATCCCGAGATTCTGGCGCGACGGGCCTACAACCTGGCGGTCGGCGTCCGTCGTCTGCACGGGGCGGCGTCGGAGGCCGACCGGCCCCTGTTGCTGGGCGTGGTCGCGGCTCAGGGGCGTCAGTTGCTGCGGCCTCCGGGCGGCGTCGCGGGCCGGGCCGAACGGGCGGCGGCGGCGGCCATCGTCGGCTGCGCCCTTTCGGGCCCCGCCGCCGAAAAGCTGAAGCGGGTCGGCTGCAAGCAACTGGCCACGGCGCTGGAGCTGACCGTCGCTGCGGACGGCTCCCACGCCTCGCGCAGTCCGGAGGCCGGGCTGGAGCTGCTGCTCGATCTGCAGACGCTGGAGGAGGCTCTGCATCAGGTCTCGGCGCCGATCCCGGCGGCGGTGACGGCGGCGATCCAGCGGCTGACGCGTGCGCTGGAGTTCCACCGCCTGCCCGATGGCCGTCTGCCCGCGTTCAACGGCGGCGGCCCGTCCGAAGCGGCGCGCGTCGCCGCGGCCCATCCCGGCAAGTTCAAGGCGGAGGAGTCCCGTCGTAAGCCCATCGGCGGCTATGTCCGCCTGGGCAGCCCCCTGCTGAGCGTGGTGGCCGACGCCGACGCGCCGCCGTCCGGGCCGTGGTCGCGCCACGCCTGCGCCCAGCCGCTCGCGGTCGAAATCCTGTGCGGGCGCGACCGGCTGATCACCAATTCCGGCTGGACCCCCGCCGCGCCCGAACGTCAGGCCCTGCGTCTGACGCCCGGCGGCTCGACCCTGATGCTGGGCGACGGCTCGGTGCAGGAACCGCTGACCGGCTGGACCGGCGAACTGCTGGACGCGCGACTAGACGGCCCTGAGCTGGACGTCGCCCACGATCGCCGCGAGGGCGAGGGCGCGGTGTGGCTGGAAATCCAGCATGACGGGTGGAAGCCGCAGTTCGGCCTGCTGCACCAGCGGCGGCTCTATCTGGACCAGCGTCTGGACGAGCTGCGCGCCGAGGAGCGGCTGTGGCCCGCGCCCGGCCATGTCGCCGAGCGGCCGATCGCCGCGCCGTGGGCCGTGCGCTTCCATTTGGAACCGGGCGTTTCGGCGGAGCTGTCGCGGGATCGGCGCAGCATTCTCCTGAGGGGGCGGTCAGGACGCGGCTGGTGGTTCCGCACCGACGGCCCGGATCTGGCGGTTGACACGGCGGTGCACGCGGAACGCGGCGTGGTCCGGCGCGGCCAGCAGATCGTGGTGCGCGGCTCGGCCCGCACCGACGCCGAGACCAAGGTGCGCTGGAAGCTCAGCCCGGCCGGCGCGACCGAGGGCTGATCCGCCTTAGCCGACGGCCGGCAGCTCGATCCAGAAGGTCGCGCCCTCGCCCGGCGCGCTCTTCACGCCGATGGTCCCGCCCATCAGTTCCGTCAGCCGCTTGGCCAAGGTCAAGCCGATGCCGTGTCCCTCGATCGTCGAGCGCTCCAGCCCCAGGCGATTAAAGGGCTCGAACAACTGGGCCTGCTTCTCCGGGGTCAGGCCGGGGCCCTGATCGGTCACATCGACGCGCACGACTTCGCCGAGGCGGCGGACGCGGAAGCGGACTTCTCCGCCCGCGGCGCCGTATTTCACCGCATTGGTCGCGAGGTTGCCGATCACCTGGGTCAGACGGATGGAGTCCGCCCGCGCCACGAGCCCGTCGCCTTCCAGGGCGACATCGACAAGCAGCTTGGACGCCTCGGGCATGAGGGCGATCTTGCGCCTCACATCATCGACCACCCCGGCCACGTCGACGGGGCGCAGCTCCAGCGGCACCCGGCCCGCCTCGGCCTGGGCGACGTCGAGCAGGTCGTGCGCGAGGGTTTCGACCTGACGCGCGGTGCGCACCAGCATGTCGGCCATCTCGGCCTGTTGCGGGGTGGCGGCGCCCAACTGGCCCGACGACCACAGCTCTCCAATACCGATCACGCCGGCGACCGGGCTCTTGATCTCATGCGCCACATTGGCGAGCAGGCGCGACTTGGCGGCGCTGGCGCGTTCGGCCTTGGCCTGGCCGGCGACGGCGCGCTCGGCATAGCCGTCCCGCTCCTCCAACAGGGCCGCGACCATCAGAAACGGCAGGGCGACCGACACCAGCATGAGCTGGGTCGCGATCAGCCGTTCGTCGATCGGAAGCGACCCCGCGGCGCCCGTCGCCCCGCCGCCGAGCATGGCCGAAAAGACGAAGCCCGAGGCGATCAACATGGCCAGCGAAATACCGGTCACCCGAAGCCGTGCGGCGACCAGCACCATCAGGGCGTTGAGCAGGAATCCCATCGGAATGCTGGCCGAGAAATAGATCCACCAGCAGGCGCCGGCGATCATGGCCATGAGCCCGGCCCACTCCAGAAGGCGCACGGGGTTGCCGAGCGCGACCAAGGACCGGCGCCCGACGGAGAGGAACAGCGGCAGGGCGATAACCATCCCGAGCGTGTGGCCGAACCACCAGGTCTGAACGCCCAGCCAGTAGGAGGCGTTGGTCGCCAGGGCGAAATAGGCCGAACCGATCGCCGCCCCCACCAGGGTCGCCAAGGCCACCACCGCGAACAGCCTGAGGATGGCCGTGACCGAGCTGACGCTGAACTCCGGCGCCAGGCGTCGGCCCAGAGCCGCGGCCAGAATGATCTCGGCCATGTTGGCCGCCGTCAGCCAGAAAGCCGGGACCAGATGATGCCCGGACAGCAACTCGCCGATCAGGATGCCGAGCGACAGGACGCCGCCGAACAGCAGATCGTGGGACAGGCCACGCCCGGTTCGGATCCAGGCCGCAACGGCCAGGGCCGCCGGCAGCCACATCACCACGATCCCCTCGGCCGTGCGCCCAAAACGGATCGACAGCATGACCAGCACGGCCATGGCCACGCTGGTTAGGATGGGCGCGAGGGGAGAGACCGCCAGCGCCCCCCGGGCGTTCGGCATAACGCGCGCGGCGACGGCCTGCGCCCCTTCGGGCGGCAATGGCGATCGGTCCAGGACGCGGCTGAAGGGCATGGACACCAGTTGAGCGGACGACATGGCCGCAGCTAGAGCACAAGCCTCCTAACAAATTGCGATTATGGAACCGCTTCCAGCCGGTTCAGGCCTGGAACAGGGCGTTAAAACGTCGGACGGCGTCGGCCGGTCCCTGCGGATGCGCCCAGACGCCCGCCGACACGGCCAGAAAGTCCGCCCCTGCCGCAACGAGACCAGCGGCGTTTTCGAGCGTGATCCCGCCGATAGCCACGCACGGAATCTGCATCGTCTCCTGCCAGATGGTCAAGATTTCCGGATCCGGCCGATGAACGGTTTCCTTGGTCGCGGTCGGGAAGAAGGCGCCAAAAGCGACATAGTCGGCCCCCGCCTCGGCCGCCTCCATGGCCAGATGCCGGCTGTCGTGGCAGGTGGCGCCGATCATGGCGTCCTTGCCCATGATCCGCCGCGCCTCGGCCACCGAGACGTCGGACTGCCCGACATGGACCCCGTCGCAACCCAACTGGCCGGCGAGGTCTGCCCGGTCGTTCAGGATCACCGCCACGCCTCGCGCCTGGGCGATCGGGCGGAGCCGCTCGACGACCCGCGCCACGTCGACATCATCCGCAGGCTTGACCCGGATCTGGAGCGCGGCCACGTCCCCGGCGGCGAGCGCCTGCTCCAAATCCCCGGCGAAGGCGTCGAGGTCGGGAATGGCGGGCGGCGTGATCAGATAGAGACGGCCGGTCATGGCCGCCGGGTGCGCGCTCAGGTCGCGGGCGTCAAGCGTTCACGACGATGCGAACGCCTTGCATCCGCGTTATCGGCGCTATAGAGAATGATTATCAGTCATCCGTCGTCGGGGCGGCCTCTTGTACGTCTGCAATTGTAACGGTCTGCGCCAGCGCGATGTCGCCGAAGCCATCGAGGCCGGGGCGTGTCGTCCGCGCGATGTCTTCGCCCGGCACCAGTGCGCGGCCCAGTGCGCCAAGTGCGTCTGCGAGATGCGCCAGATGATCCAGGACAGTCGCGAAGCCTATGCCATGGCGGCCGAATAATCGCTGACGGTTCTGCGTTTCACTCTCGATAGAGTGATAAAAACTCGCAAATAAACAATGGCCAAGCGGCTGTGTTATAGCCCTCCCCACGTCGAGAGGAGACCACGGCCATGAAGGGCGATCCCGCCATCATCCGCACCCTGAACGCGGTGCTGACCAACGAGCTGACCGCGGTCAACCAGTATTTCCTGCACGCCCGCATGTTCGAGAGCTGGGGGCTGAAGCACCTGGGCCAGGTGATCTACGACGAATCGATCGGCGAGATGAAACACGCCGACAAGCTGATCAAGCGGATCCTGTTCCTGGACGGCCTGCCCAACCTGCAGGACCTGCACAAGCTGAAGATCGGCGAGCACGCCATCGAATGCCTGGGCGCCGATCTGGAGCTGGAACTGGGCGGGCGCGCCGACCAGCTGAAGGGCATCGCCCAGTGCGAGGCGGCCGGCGATTACGTCAGCCGCCAGATCCTGACCGAAATCCTTTCGGACACCGAGGAGCACATCGATTTCCTCGAGGCCCAGTTCAAGATCATCGAACAGGTGGGCGCCCAGAACTACCTGCAGACTGCGATGGGCACGATCGAGCCCGACGGCTCGGCTACCGGCAACTGACGCCGACGGCGGGGTTGCGTCAGACACGCCCCGCCCCCACTGAACGGTCCCGCCGGTCGTTCAGAGGTTCGCCATGCTCCGTGTCGCCATCCAGATGGACCCGATCGAGTCGGTCGATGTCCGGTCCGACACCACCTTCATGATGGCGATGGAGGCGCAGGCGCGGGGCCATCGCCAGTGGGTCTATGACTTCCGCACCCTGGCGCTGGAGGATGGGCGGCTGTTCTGCCGGGCGCGGCCGGTGACCCTGCGGGACAGTCGGGGCGACCATGTCGACTTCGGCGATCCCGTGCGGCTGGACCTGGCCGAGGATGTCGATGTCATCCTGATGCGCCAGGATCCGCCCTTCGACATGGCCTATGTCACGGCCACCTACCTGCTGGAGACGGTCCATCCCCGGACCCTGGTGGTCAATGACCCCTCTGAGGTCCGCTCCGCCCCTGAGAAGCTGCTGGCCACGCGCTTTCCTGGCCTGCAGCCCCCGACGCTGATCTCGTCCGACGCCGAGGCCTTGGCCGACTTCCACGCGCGGCACGGCGACGTGGTGCTGAAGCCCCTGCATGGGGCCGCCGGCTCGGGGGTGGTGCGGCTGAAGGCCGGCGATCCGAACCTGGAGGCTCTGGTCGAAATCCACGCCACGGGGTCGCGCGACCCGCTGGTGATCCAGAAGTTCGTGCCCGCCGTCTCGGCCGGCGACAAGCGCATCATCCTGATCGAGGGCGAGCCGGTGGGGGCCATCAACCGCATCCCGGCCGAGGGTCAGGTGCGCTCCAACCTCAGGGTCGGAGGACGTGCGGCGGCCGTCGATCTGACCGAGCGCGACCGCGAGATCTGCGCGGCCATCGGCCCGACCCTGAAGGATCGCGGACTGATCTTCGTCGGCATCGACGTGATCGGTGACTATCTGACCGAGATCAATGTCACCTCGCCCACCGGCGCGCAGCAGCTGAAGCGCTTCAGCGGCATCGACGCCGCCGCCCTGATGTGGGACGCGATCGACCAGCGGCTGAGCTAGGTCAGCAGGGCTCTCAGCACCCCGTCCAGCACGGGCCGGCCCCTCGCGGTGGCCACCAGCCGGTTGCCCGCCACCGTTAAGAAGCCGTCGGCCATGAGATCGACTGCGGGTGACGCCGCGACCGACAGACCCAAGGTCGCCAGCAGCCACATCGGCGCGCCGTCGACGGTGCGCAGGCCCAGCAGCAGGCGCTCCTCGGCGGCGTCGCGCGGGCTCAGCGGCTCACGCTCCGACCACGGTCGGCCAGTCCCGACCCCGGCGGCGTAGTCGGCCACGGCGCGGTAGGCGACGGTGGCGGTGCGGACGCCGTCGAGCGTCAACCGGCCATGGGCGCCGGGCCCGAGACCCAGATAGTCGCCGCCACGCCAGACGTGCAGATTATGCGCTGAGCGGGCCGCGACGCCGCGCGCATGATTGGAGACCTCATAGGCTTCGAACCCGGCGGCCTCGAGCCCGGCCTGGGTCGCCTCGTAGAGGTCGGCGGCGGCGTCCTCGCCGGGCGGCCGCAGCATGCCCCGGGCGAAGGCGCGGCCGAACGCCGTCCGGGGTTCGATGGTCAGCTGGTAGGGCGAGACGTGCTCGGGACCGAGGTCGATCGCTCGCGCCAACTCTTCGCGCCAGTCCTGTTCGCCCTGGCCGGGGCGGGCGTAGATCAGGTCGATGGAGACGCGGCCGAACACCGCCTGACCGGCCCTGACGGCGCGGACGCCCTCGGCGGCGGAGTGGTCGCGTCCGAGGAATTTCAACGCCTCATCGTCCAGAGACTGCAGGCCCAGCGACAGACGGTTGATCCCCGCCTCGGCGAAGGCCGCGTACCGGGCCGTCTCGGCGTCGGTGGGATTGGCTTCCAGCGTCACCTCGACCTCGCCGCCGCCCGGGAACAGCCCCCGCGCGCGGGCGATGATTCGCGCCGCCAGTTGGGGCGGCATCAGGCTGGGGGTGCCGCCGCCAAAAAAAATCGACGCCAGAGGGCGGGGCCCGATCAGCGCCGCCTGGGCTTCCAGATCGGCCAGCATCGCCTCGCCCAGTCGCGCGCCCTCGGCCTCGCGTCCACGGGCCCGCACCACGTTGAAATCG
>CAXBPJ010000027.1:0-9643 GCA_963977325.1 uncultured Brevundimonas sp.
GTTCGACGCCGCGCTTCAAGCCTTCGGCGCCCGCGCCGCGCCGGCCCAAGCGTCCCTTCGACGCGCCCTGGCCGAGGGCGAGCATCCGGCGCAAGCCGTCCGCGCCGTCACCGGCCACCTCGGAAAACTTCGGCGGATCAACGCCCTGACGGCAAATGGCGCGACGGCCAAGGAGGCGGCCAAAGCCGCCGGCGTGTT
Source organism: uncultured Brevundimonas sp. (assembly GCA_963977325.1). GTDB lineage: Bacteria > Pseudomonadota > Alphaproteobacteria > Caulobacterales > Caulobacteraceae > Brevundimonas. The sequence goes on from CAXBPJ010000027.1 coordinate 199, forward strand.
CTGGAAACAGGAGGCCGAGATGCTGCGGCAGGCCCGTGCTTGGCGTCCCGACGCCCTGTCGGACGCAGGGGCCTCGGCTTTGGAAGCCGAGCGCGCCTGCAAGTCGACGGGCAGCCCCGACGCCCTGATCGCCGAACGCCTGCTGCTGGAAGTCGTCAGCCGGGCCCGTCGGCTGGGGCTCTAGCTTTTCATCAAGCGCCGGAAGATCTCGTCAAGCTGCTCGAGGTCGCGATAGGCCAGGGTCAGCTCGCCCTGACCGCCCCGGTCACGCAGGGTGACCTTCAGGCCCAGGGCATCGCCCAGATCGCTCTCCAGCGCCGCGATGTCAGCTGAACCTTCCACCGCCCTGGCGCCGCCGGCCTTCTTCGACTTGGGCCCCTCCGCGGACCGGCGGGCCAGGGCCTCGGTCTGACGCACGTTCAGGCCTTCAGCCACGATCCTCCCGGCCAGCGTCTCGGCGTCGGGCGACCCGATCAGGGCCCGAGCGTGGCCCGCGCTGAGTTCGCCCCTCAGCACCCGATCCTGCACCGGCCCGGGCAGGTTCATCAGGCGCAGGGTGTTGGCGACATGGCTGCGGCTCTTTCCGACGATCCCGGCCACCGCGTCCTGAGTCCGCCCGAAGCGGGTCATCAGCAGGGCGTAGGCGTTGGCCTCCTCCAGCGGGTTGAGGTCCTCCCGCTGGACGTTCTCGATCACCGCCACTTCGAGAGTCTCGGTATCATCCAGATCGCGCTCGAACACCGGCACGGTCTTGAGCCCGGCCAGCTGGGGCGCCCGCCAGCGGCGTTCACCGGCGATGATCTGCCAGCCTTCACCCTCGGCCGCCTTCCTGACCAGGATCGGCTGAATTACGCCGCGCTCGCGGATTGAGGCCGCCAGTTCGCCGAGCTCGTCGTCGGCGAAGATGTAGCGCGGCTGATCAGGGTTGCGGGCCAAGAGCTCGATCGGGGCCTCGCGCGCGGCGCTGGCCGGGGACGTCTCGGGCGAGGAGGGAGGCGCGTCGGCGCCCATCAGGGCGGAAAGGCCGCGACCTAGGCCGCGCTGGCGTTCGGACATGGGGACCTCCTCAGGCGGCCAAGGTTTCGCGGCGACGCCGCTCGCGCGCCACCAGTTCGCGGGCCAGGCGGAGATAGGCCTGGCTGCCGGCGCATTTCAGATCGTAGATCAAGGCCGGCTTTCCGAAGGACGGCGCCTCGGACACCCGGACATTGCGCGGTATCACCGCCTCATAGACCTTGTCGCCGAAATGGGCGCGCACATCGGCCGCCACCTGGCCCGACAGGGCGTTGCGACGATCGTACATGGTCAGCACCAGGCCCTGGATCTCCAGCTTCGGATTCAGGCTGTGGCGGACCATGTCGATGGTCTTCATCAGCTGGGTCAGTCCCTCCAGCGCGAAGAATTCACACTGCAGCGGCACCAGAACGGCGTCAGCCGCGCTCATGGCGTTGAGCGTCAAGAGGTTCAGCGACGGCGGACAGTCGATCAGCACATAGTCGAATCCGACCGCGCCGCGCTCGACCAGTTGGGCCAGAGCGTCCCGCAGGCGATAAGAGCGGCGATCCGCCTGACTGAGTTCGATCTCCACACCCGACATGTCGGCGTCAGCCGGGACGATCGACAGGCCCGGAACCGCCGTCGGCACCGCCGAATCCTCGATTGAGCGCCCGTCGACGACCACGTCGTAGATGGTCACCCGCCGTGTTTCACGTGGAACACCCAGGCCTGTGGAAGCATTGCCCTGAGGGTCCATATCGACGATCAGCACCCGCTCGCCGATGGCCGCCAGAGCAGTGCCGAGGTTGATCGCCGTGGTGGTCTTGCCGACGCCGCCCTTCTGATTGGCGACGGCCATCACGCGCATGGGACGGTCAGCGGACACGGCGGCCTCCCCCCGGCGCGATACAACGCGCGGCGGTCACGCGGACCACGCGGCCTCGGTCGTCACTCTGGGAAGGATAGGTCACGGCGTCGATCTTCCAGCTTTTTCGGGCGGAGACCAGTTCGTCTTCGACGCTTTCGCCCTTGAGGAACAGCCCTTGCGCCCCGGTTTTCAACAGGGGTTCGGCATATCCCAACAGACGATCCATCGGCGCCACGGCGCGAGCGGTCGCAACATCGACCGAAAGGCGGACGTCCTCGGCCCGGCCGTTGACCACGGTGGCGGGTAGATCGAGGTCCGAGACGACGCTCTCCAGAAAGCGGCAGCGTTTCCCGAGACTATCGACCAAATGGACGTGGGCGCCAGGCCGTCTCTTCAGGAAGGCGGCGATAACCACGCCGGGCAGGCCGGCGCCGGTCCCCAGATCGGCCCAAGTCAGGGCCTCGGGCGCTAGCGGCAGCAGTTGCCAACTGTCCAGCACATGCCGCCGCCAGAAGTCGGGCAGGGTGGCCGGCCCGACCAGATTCATCACCGCATTGCCGTCGGCCAACATCTTTCCGTACCGCGAGAGGTCGGCCATGACGGCGTCGGAGGCGCCGCTCAGGGCCTGAAATTCGGCGGCGTCCACGATCAGGCGGCGCGGCGCTGAACGTGGGCGAGCAGGGCGGTCAGGGCGCCCGGGGTCACCCCCTCGATCCGCGACGCCTGGCCCAACGTCAGCGGCCGAACCCGTTCCAGCTTCTCGCGCACCTCGGAGGACAGACCGCCGATGGCGGCATAGTCCAGACCCGCAGGCAGGGTCAGGGATTCCTCACGCGACAGAGCCTCCGCATCGGCCGCTTGACGGTCGAGATAGCCCGCGTAACCGGCATCAACCTCAACCTGCTCACGAAGCTCGCGGCTCCACGCCAGAATCTCCGGCCTGACCGTCTCAAAGGCGGCAAGGGTCACGCCGGGAAATCCAAGCAGGTCTCGGATCGAGCGACGCCGGCCATCGGCGTTGACGGCCAAACCGAGAGCCTGGGCCTGTTGCGGTGTGAAGGTCGTGTCCCGCGCCACGGCGAAGGCGGTGTCGAGCGCGGCGCGCTTAGCCGTGAACGCCTCGCCGCGTGCGGGCCCGACGACGCCCCCCTCGACGCCGATCGGCGTCAGCCGCTGGTCGGCGTTGTCGGCGCGCAGGGTCAGCCGATACTCGGCCCGGCTGGTGAACATCCGATAAGGCTCGGTTACGCCTCGGGTCACGAGGTCGTCGATCATCACCGCGATATAGGCCTGGTCGCGGCGGAGGATGATCGGCGGCTGGCCTGAGGCCGCGCGTGCGGCGTTCCAGCCGGCCATCAGCCCTTGCGCGCCCGCCTCCTCATAGCCCGTGGTGCCGTTGATCTGGCCGGCCAGATAGAGCCCCGGCCGCGCCTTGACCTCCAGCGCCGGGGTGAGGGCGCGCGGATCCACATAGTCGTACTCGATGGCGTAGCCGAAGCGGAACACCTCGACCTGTTCCAGGCCGGGGATGGTGCGTAGGAACTTCAGCTGGGTCTCGTCCGACACCGAGGTCGAAATCCCGTTTGGGTAGACAGTCGGGTCGTCCAGCCCTTCGGGCTCAAGGAAGATCTGATGCGTGGTCTTGTCGGCGAAACGCACCACCTTGTCCTCGATCGAGGGACAATAGCGCGGGCCGCGCCCGGACAGATGGCCGCCATAGACGGCGCTCTCGCCCAGATTCTCGGCGATGATGCGGTGAGTTTCTCCCGTCGTGTGGGTGACGCCGCAGGCGATCTGCGGGACCTCGATGCGGTCAGTCAGGAAGGAGAAAGGCACGGGCTCGGCGTCGGCCGCCTGCATCTCCAGCCGATCCCAGACGATGGTGCGGCCGTCCAGGCGCGCCGGGGTGCCGGTCTTCAGCCGGCCCATCGGCAGGCCCGCATCGGCCAGATCGGCGGCGAGGCCGGTCGACGGCGCCTCGCCATGACGGCCGGCCGGAATGCGCAGATCGCCCCGGTGGATCACGCCGTTTAGGAAGGTTCCGGTGGTCAGGACCACGGCTGAGGCGGCGATCTCGGCGCCCTCGTCCGTGATCACGCCGACGACCCGCTCGCCCTCCAGCCGGAGACGCTCAGCGGTCCCGGCCATCAAGGTCAGGTTCGGATAGTCGGCCAGTTCAGCCTGAATGGCCTCGCGGTACAGGCGGCGGTCGATCTGGCTGCGGGGTCCGCGCACGGCCGCGCCTTTAGAGCGGTTCAGCAGACGGAACTGGATGCCTGATCGGTCGGCCAGCCGGCCCATCAAGCCATCCAGGGCGTCGATCTCGCGCACCAGATGGCCCTTGCCCAGGCCTCCGATGGCTGGATTACAGGACATTTCGCCGATGCTTCCGAGTGACTGGGTCAGCAGAAGGGTGGCCGCGCCCGCGCGCGCCGCCGCCGCCGCGGCTTCACAACCGGCGTGACCTCCGCCGATGACAATGACGTCAAAACTCAGCATGGGCGCCACATAGGCGAAAACCTCGGCTTCCGCCACCTCGGCCGTTCCAGCAGCGGTACGTCATACCGCAGTTTCACGTGAAACAGATCGCCGATCGGCGGCCCTACTTGCCGATGCAGAAGCTGGCGAAGACCTCGCCCAGGACGTCCTCGACCCCGACCTCTCCGGTCACAGATGACAGAGCTCGGCTGGCGGCGCGGAGATCATCACCGGCCAGTTCAGCTTGACCCCGCTCGATCGCCGCAGACGCCGACCTCACGCTCATGAGGGCTGAGCCCAACCTCCTGGCATGTCGGGCCCTGGTGACAGGCGGGAAGTCCGAGCCCGACAGATCGCGCGCCAGCCGGGCGGCGAGCCAAACATGGAGCGCCTCCAGCCCGTCGCCGGTTCGGACGCTGATCGGGAGACCCACGCCTTCGACACCCAGATCGCTCTTGGTCCGAACGATCAGATCGTCATTGCGGAACAGAGCGGCTGCCGGGCCATCGGGATCCCCCGGCGCGCGGACCCAAAGCCTCAGGTCGGCGCTCTCGGCGCGCGCGCGGGCGCGACGCACCCCCTCGGCTTCGACCGGGTCATCGCTGTCGCGCAGGCCCGCCGTGTCGGACAAAGTCACAACATAGCCGTCGATCTCAAGCCGGGCGTCAAGCACATCCCGGGTGGTGCCCGGGATGTCGGTCACGATCGCCGCCTCGCGCGCGATCAGGGCGTTAAACAGGCTGGACTTACCGGCGTTGGTCTCACCGATCAGGACGATGGAATAGCCGTCGCGAACCCGGCGGCCGCGCTCTCCGTCGGCGAGGGCGGCCTCGAGCCTTTCAGCCAGCTCGGCCAGAACCGGCCCCGCCTGACGCGCCAGATTGTCGGGCACCTCCTCGTCGGGAAAGTCGATCTCGGCCTCGACCAGGACCAGGGCGCGGAGCAGGCGCGCCCGAAACTCGGCGTAGGTGTCGGCCAGCGCGCCGCCCAGCTGACCTAAGGCCTGTCTTCTTTGGGCGTCGGATTCGGCGTCGATCAGATCGGCCACCGCCTCGGCGCGCGTCAGGTCCAACTTGCCGTTCTCGAAGGCTCGACGGGTGAACTCGCCGGGCTCGGCGGGACGCAGGCCCAGATCGAGCAAGGCGCGCGTCACCCCCTCGACGACGGCCGGTCCACCATGAAGATGCAATTCGGCGGCGTCCTCGCCGGTGTAGGAGGAGGGGGCGATAAACCGCAGCACCAGCGCATCGTCGAGGCGCTCGCCGCCATGAGCGAGCGCGCGCAGGCTCGCCAGTCTGGGCTTGAGCCCGCCCGCTCTAAGCCGTTCCAGAACAGCCCCGCTGTCGGGCCCGGACAGGCGAATGACGGCGATCGCCCCCCGGCCCGGCGGCGTCGCCAGGGCGAAGATGGTGTCGGTCACGCCTGGATCACTTCTGAGAGGCTCACTTTTGGCCGGTGACCGCCGCCTCCATCAGGCGACGAAACTGGTCCTGGGCCTGGAGTCCAAAACTGGTCCAGGTCTTCATCAGCTCTTCGGGCTGCATGGCGGCCATATTGTCCTGCATCCGCTTCTGCATCTCGGCCACCATCGCCTCGTTCAGCGGCGTAACGTCCGGCAGCCCGATGAAGGCCCGAGCCTCGGCCGGGGTGCAGTCGATCTCGACATTGACCTTCATGGATGACTCCGGTGTTCCACGTGAAACTTAGGTGGGTGAATAGCGAGTCGTGATTGGTGAATGGGAGGTCAGCGTTTGCGCCAGCACTGGAGCGCCCTACTCACAACCTACTAATCACCACCCACCCATCCTTTTAGGTGTTCATCGACTGGAAGAAGTCGCCGTTGTTCTTGGACTGCCGCAGCTTGTCGAGCAGGAACTCGATCGCGTCCTGCGGCCCCATCGGGTTGAGGATGCGGCGCAGCACATAGGTCTTGGTCAGCTGATCCTTGGGCGTGATCAGGTCTTCCTTGCGGGTGCCGGACTTCAGCACGTCGATGGCGGGGAAGATGCGCTTGTCCGCGACCTTGCGATCCAGCACGATCTCGGAGTTGCCGGTGCCCTTGAACTCTTCGAAGATCACCTCGTCCATGCGGCTGCCGGTGTCGATCAGGGCCGTGGCGATGATGGTCAGGCTGCCACCTTCCTCGATGTTGCGCGCCGCGCCGAAGAAGCGCTTGGGCCGCTGCAAGGCGTTGGCGTCGACGCCGCCCGTCAGCACCTTGCCGGAGGAGGGGACGGTGGCGTTGTAGGCCCGGCCCAGACGCGTCACCGAGTCCAGCAGGATGACCACGTCCTTCTTGTGCTCGACCAGGCGCTTGGCCTTTTCGATCACCATCTCGGCCACGGCGACGTGGCGGCTGGATGGCTCGTCGAAGGTGGAGGCCACGACCTCACCCTTCACCGTGCGCTGCATGTCGGTCACTTCTTCCGGCCGCTCGTCGATCAGCAGCACGATCAGGAAGACCTCGGGGTGGTTCGCCTCGATCGACTTGGCGATGTTTTGCAGCATCACCGTCTTGCCGACGCGCGGCGGCGCCACGATCAGACAACGCTGGCCCTTGCCCAGCGGGGCGACGATGTCGATCACCCGACCGGAGCGGTCCTTCAGCGTCGGATCCTGGATTTCCATGGTCAGCCGCTGGTCGGGGTAGAGCGGCGTCAGATTGTCGAAATTGACCTTGGTGCGGACCGTTTCCGGATCCTCGAAATTGATCGTGTCGACCTTGAGCAGCGCGAAATAGCGTTCCCCCTCTCGCGGGCCGCGCACCGTGCCGTGCACCGTGTCGCCCGACCGTAGGCCGAAGCGGCGGATCTGCGACGGCGAGACATAGACGTCGTCCGGACCCGGCAGATAGTTGGCGTCAGGACTGCGCAGGAAGCCGAAGCCATCGGGCAGAACCTCGAGCACGCCGTCGGCCGAAATCTCGACCTCCTCGTCGGCCAAGGTTTTCAGGATCGCGAACAGCAGGTCCTGCTTACGCAGGTTCGAAGCGTTCTCGATCTCCAGGCCTTCGGCGAAGGCGACCAGGTCGGCCGGCGTCTTGTCCTTGAGTTCTTGAAGGGAGATGCGGCCTGAGGGGACGACGGGTTCGCCGTTCTCGTCTTCGTCGCCTTCATCCGAGTCGTCGTCGCCTTCGGGGGTCGCCTCGGCTTGCGGTTCCGGAGCGGGCTCGGGCGACACCGCTTCCTCCTCGGGCGGCTCCGGCGCCTCACGCTTGAGGCTGAGGGTCTTGCGCTCGGTGGCCGGGGCCTCGCCGGTGGTGTCGGTCTCGGGGGAAGCCGGATCGGTGTCGCGCACGTCAGTCATGGGGAAGTCGCACTCGTTCATGAGGCGGCGAACAGGCGTCCGCCGTCGAAAAGTCCAGGATAGTCAGGGCCTTGCGGCCGTTGGGAAAGCGATGGACTCGCGCGGGCGGAGAGGGGCTCGACAGAGCAGGCCGACGCGCATCGCTGAAAAGAGGGGAAGCCGCCGAGGCGGATGCGCCAGCGGAACCACATGCAGGGGTTGGGGTCAAGAAAAACCGCAGGACAGCGGCCCCTACCAGCGCCACTCCGTCGTCACCGACAGCACCATGACGATGGCCAGCAGGAAAGGGATTTCGTTGGTCATGCGCCAGAAGCGGGCGGAATAGGTCGAGGTCCCGGCGGCGATCTTCCGGCGCTGGCCGGCCAGGAAGCCATGCCAGGCCGAGAGCAGGATGACGCCCGACAGCTTGGCCGCCATCCAGGGCTCCAGCAGAAAGCCCCAGCCCCGCGCCTGGACGTCGATGTGGATCAGCCACAGGCCGAAGCCCCAGGCCAGGATCATGGCCGGGTTGACGATGATGCGCAGCAGGCGGGTCTGCCAGGCGCGCAGCAGACCCTGCATCTCCGAGCGCAGCGGCTCGGCCTTGGCCGCCTGTTCGGCGTCATAGGCATAGAGCCGGGGCAGGAACAGCAGGCCGGCCATCCAGGCGATCACCGCCAGGATATGCAGCCCTCGGGCCAGGTCGTAGGGGGTCATGACCAGCGCCTCCTCAGTTCAGCCCGTTCTGACAGGGACAAGCCTTCCAGTCCCCCTGGCAGCCTGACCCGAATGGAGCGATCCCGTCGCGGCCCAAGGCGTCCGCCACAGCGTCCGCCAGGCCTTCGATGAAGGCGGGCGCGGCGCTGACCGTGGGTGTGCGCAAGTAGGGCTGGACGCCGTGAGCCTCGGCTAGGTGGCCGTATTCGATGTCGAGCTCGACCAGGGTCTCGATATGCTCGGAAACGAAGGCTACCGGAACGACGACGGCGCCGACGCCGTCCCGGCCGGCTTCCTCGATCGCCCCGGGCGTCGACGGTCCCAGCCATTTCAGCGGCCCGACCCGGCTCTGATAGCAGATGCGGTGATCGAGCGGGCCCAGCCGGGCGATCAGGGCCGAAACGGTGGTCTCGACCTGCTCCTGATAGGGATCGCCGGCGGCGACCAGCTTCTCGGGAATGCCATGAGCGCTGAACAGCAGTCGCACGGGTCGATCCCCAGCCTCGGCCAGAGCGGCGTGGATCGCCTCGATCTGAGCCTCGATCCAGCCGGACCCTTGCGGATAACAGCAGACGGTCCGTGACCGTCCCGGTCCGCGATAAGTCGTGTCCCATAAACGCAGGGACGAGCGCGTCGTGGTGGTCGAGAACTGCGGGTACAGCGGAAAGAGCACGATCTCGTCCGGCGCATAGGCCGCGACCTCGGCCGCCGCCTGATCGATCAGCGGATTCCAATAGCGCATGGCGATGAAGACCCGGGTTTGGTCGCCAAGCCGATCCGACAGCGCCGACTGGAGCGCTGCGGCCTGGGCTTGAGTTTCTACCAGAAGGGGCGAGCCGCCGCCCGCGTCCATCATCGCATAGTTGGCCTGGGCGCTGGTCTCGCGGCGTGTGGAGATCAGCCGGGCCAGGGGTGTGCGGATAATCCCCGGCAGGCCGATGATGGCCGGATCATTGAACAGGTTGAACAGGAAGGGCTTGACGCTGACGGCGTCATCCGGGCCGCCGAGGTTGAACAGCACCACGGCGATGCGGCGGTTGCCCTTCTGGTTAGCTTGGTTCGCCATAGGCGGTCCCTAACCTCCCCGCTCATCCCCGCGAA
>CAXBPJ010000028.1:0-9603 GCA_963977325.1 uncultured Brevundimonas sp.
GGAAGGCCTGGCGGAATCCCGCCGGCGCGACCGGATGGACGCCTACGCCCGGACGTTCGGCGAGCCCTGACCATGTCGTTCCGCGTCTTCGAGCCGAGCTACGACTTCATCGACGAGAGCCTCAATGTGTTCCTCGGCGACCGACTGTCCTCGGTGATCGCCCAGGTGGACGGGCCGTTGCGGGTCGCCCTGCTCCTCTATGTGGTCCTGTACGGCTTCGCCATCCTGCGCGGCGCCATCACCGAGCCGGTGAGGGATTTCGCCGTCCGCTCCATCAAGCTCGCCCTGCTCTATGCGCTGGCGACGACGACCGCCTATTCCACCTTCGTCACGGAGCCTCTGTTCACCGATCTGCCGAACGCCCTGATCCGGGCCGTCAGCGGTTCGGAGACGCCCAGCGTGGGCGCCGCGTTCGACCAGTTCTTCGCCTACGCCGCCTGGCTGGGCGAGGACATTTCCCGGGACGCCTCCGCCTTCAACCCGGCTCCCTACATCGTCGCGGCCGGTGTCTTCATCATCGGAGCCCTGGCCGCCGCCCTCGGCTTCGGGGTTGTGCTGGTCGCCAAGCTGGCGCTGGCGCTTCTCGTCACCCTTGGGCCGATCTTCATCGCCTGCGCCCTGTTCGACGCGACGCGACGCTATTTCTTTGGCTGGCTGAGCCAGGCGGTGAACTACCTCGTCCTGTTCGCCTTGATTATCGTCATCTTCCAGCTGGTCCTGTCGCTGGTGCGCGACCAGTGGGGCTCGATCCAGGGCGCCGACCCGATGATCGGCGGCCTGATCTTCATCGCCCTGTGCCTGTTGGGCGCGATCTTCTTCCTGCAGACGCCGGCGATCGCCGCCGGGATCGCCGGCGGCGCAAGCGCGGGCCTCGCCGACTTCGCCAACGCCGCCGCGCTCGGCTCGAGCTCGTCCGGTCGCGCGCGCGGCCCGCAGGAGGCCAGCCGTCAGCCGCCCCGAGGCGGTGGAACCATCCGACCGAACGGAGCCTGACATGAGCCTTCGCCTGCTGCTGATCCTGAGCGCCCTGCTGGGCGGATGCGCCACCGGCCGCGCGGAGGCGCCGCCGACGTGCGACGGGCGCGATCGCCGTCCCGCCAACCCCCACGGCTCGATCCTCGTTCCCTCGGCGCCGGCGGCTCCGCCTGCATCCGCGGCGCAGCCGAACCCGTCTGAACCCTCCGCCGGGGGCTGCGCATGACCGGCGTTCCGTCCGATGAGCTGAAGCGCTATTTCAGAGAGGCGCGGCGGTGGGACCAGGATCGTCTGGCCGCCGCCCTGCGGTCGCGCGGTCTGGCCTGGACGGTAGCCGGCGTCGCGGCGGCCCTGGCGATCGCGGCGACGACAGCCGTGACCTTTCTGACCCCGCTGAAGACCAGCGAGCCCTTCGTCATCCGCGTCGACCGAACGACCGGATCGGTCGACGTCGTGCGCGGCCTCTCCGCCGAGGATGGGCCGGTCCGCTACGACGAGGCGGTCAGCAAATACTTCCTGGGCCAGTACGTTCGGGCTCGCGAAGGTTACCTCGACCCGGCCGCCGAGGACGCCTTCCGCCAGGTCTCCATCCTGTCCGCCCCGGGGGAACAGCGTCGCTGGGCCGAACTCTACCGCGGCTCCAATCCCGACAGCCCCCAGAACCTCTACGGGCGGGACGGCGAAGCCGTGGTGTCGATCCGCGCCATCGGCTTCATCAACGACAGCGTCGCCAACGTCCGGTTCCGCCGGACCGTTCGCCAGGCCCAGCAGGTCACCGAGAGCGACTGGATCGCCACGATCGCCTTCGCCTACACCCGCGCCCCGATGTCGGAGGCGGACCGGCTCCGCAACCCCTTGGGGTTCCAGGTGACGTCCTATCGCGCCGACCCGGAGGTCATCCGATGAAAACTCCCACACTCCTTCTCGCCGCCGCCGTCCTGGCGACAGCCGGCCCGGCCCTGGCACAATCGGACGGGGGCGGCCGCATCCAGGAGCTCACCTACGCCCCGCATGGAGTCTATCAGGTCTCCGGCGCCTTTCGCACGGCGACCCAGATCATCTTCTCCCCCGAGGAGACGATCCGGCACGCCGCCATTGGCGACAGCGTGGCCTGGGAGGTCGCCGCGGAGGGGTCCGTCCTCTTCCTGAAGCCGCGCGAACGACACCAGTCCACCAATCTGCTGGTCGTGACGGAGAGAGGCGGCGTCGCCCGCCACTACGTCTTCGAACTGCGGGCTCACGACCGGTCCGCCAGGGAGGCCGCCTACCAGATCCGCTTCCGGTATCCCGACGACGAACAGGCCCGGGCGGCGGCCGCCCTCGCGGCGTCGGCCGAGGCGGCGGAGGAACGCCTCGTCGGTCTCGAGCTTCAGGCCGGCGCTCTCGAGGGACGGCGCAACCTCGCCTATTCCGTCCAGGGGGATTCGGCGCTCCAGCCCAGCGAAGTCACCGATAACGGCCGGTTCACGGTGCTGCGCTTCCCCGGCGCCCAGCCGGTTCCCGCCATCTTCGAAGTCGCCCATGACGGATCCGAGCGGCTCGTGCCCTATGACGTCCGCGGCGAATTCGTGGTGATCCACGGCGTGGTCGCCGGCCTGCGCCTGCGCCATGGCGGGTCGGTCCTCTGCATCTTCAACGACGCCTTCGATCCACGCGGGCGCGCAACCGGCACCGGGACGGCCTCACCCGCGGTGGATCGGACCGTGACCGGAGACCATCCATGAGCGTCGACACCCCGCCCCCGCCCGCAGAGACCCCGGAAACGGCCACGGCAGTGCGGGATCGCGGTGTTTCCCCTGTCGCGGGCCGGCTCGGCGGTCGCCACGGGCGGATGATCACGCTCGCCGCCCTCGCGGCGGGTTGCGGCGTCTTCCTGTTCGCCACCTGGGACCGCGGCGACGCCCGGAACCGCGATCGGGAGGCGGACGACACGCCGCCGCGCCAGCTGGCGCCGTTCGAGCCGGCGCGTCGACCCGAGCCGCCCCTGCTCGAGACCGCCGAAACGGATCCCTTCGCGCCGACGCTCGTGAACGAGGGCGAGCCGGCGCCCGCGATCGAGCCGGCTCCGCCCGGCGGCTCGTCATCCGGGCCGACGCCGGCGGAGGAGCGGCGCGCTCTAGCAGAAAGCGCCCAGCGCGCGCCCGTGCTCGCCTACAGCCGCCCCGGCCGCGCCACGGATCGGGCCGCCGCCGTCGCCGAGCCCCGGCCCGCCGCGGACCGATCGGACGACCCCGGCCATGAGCTCGGGCGGGCCGCCTGCCGGACCGCAACCTTCTGATCACGGCCGGCTCGAGCCTGCCCTGCGTCCTGCAGACGGCGATGGACAGCGCTACCCCAGGCTACGTCAGCTGCCTGATTTCGCGGGATGTCTATTCCGAGAACGGCGCGGTCGTCCTGCTGGAACGGGGAACGCGGGTGCTGGGCGAGTATCGCGGGGCGGTGGAGCCGGGCCGGGTGCGGCTGTTCGTGCTGTGGACCCGCGCGGTCACGCCCGCAGGCGTCGCGGTCGCCTTGGCCTCGCCCGCGGCGGACGCGCTCGGCCGCGCCGGATTCGACGGCGCGGTGGACACCCGGTTCTGGGACCGGTTCGGCGCGGCCCTGCTGCTGTCGGTCGTGGACGACGCCGCCTACGCCGCGGCCGGCGGCGGCCAGTCCCTTCAGACCACGGGCCGCGTTCCGTCAGACGCCGCATCCGTCGCCCTCCAGGGCTCGATCGGCATCCGCCCCAACCTTCGCAAGGCCCAAGGGTCGGAGGTGTCGATCTTCGTGGCGCAGGACCTCGACTTCGCGGACGTCTATCGCCTGCGGCCGAGGTGATGCGCGACACCTCCGTCATCGACCATTACCTCGCTCCGCTCCAGCCCTTCCTGGCGCCGGCGTCCGTCACCGAGGTGGTGGTCAACCGGCCCAACGAGGTCGGGGTGGAGCATCCGGACGGCTGGCGCTGGCATGAGGTGCCCGAGTTGACGGAAAGCTGGCTGCGCACCCTGGCGGTGGCGGCCGCCGCCTGCACGGGACAGGATGTCGACGCCGAGCGGCCCATCTGTTCGACCGTTCTCCCCGGCGACGCGCGCTGCCAGATCGTGCTGCCGCCGGTCGTCCCCGCCGGCGCCGTCTCCCTGACGATCCGGAAGCCGTCCGCGACGCGCATGAGTCTCGAGGACTTCCGCGTCGCCGGTCTGTTCGACGCGGCCGAGACCGTGCGCGGCGGTGAGATCGACGAGACCGACGCCGCGCTCATCCAGCTGCGGGAAGCGGGAGACTGGGTCGGCTTCTTCCGGCTGGCGGTCGAAAGCCGTCGAAACATCCTGATCTCGGGCGCGACCGGGTCCGGCAAGACGACCTTCGCCAAGGGGCTGGTCGAGCTCATCCCCGATCACGAGCGGCTGCTGACCATCGAGGACACGCGCGAACTGATCCTGCCCCAGCGCAACGTCGTTCACCTGCTCTACTCCAAGGACGGCCAGGGTCTGGCCAGGGTCGGCCCGAAGGCGCTGCTGGAAAGCGCGTTGCGGATGCGGCCGGATCGGATCCTGCTGCAGGAGCTGCGCGACGGAACGGCCTTCTTCTTCCTGCGCACCGTCAACTCCGGCCATCCCGGATCGATCACCACCGTTCACGCCGATTCCGCCACCCTGGCCTTCGAGCAGCTGACCCTGCTGGTCCGCGAGTCCGAGGGCGGCCGCGATCTGCCGCGCGACGACATCCGCACCCTGCTGCACCTGATGGTCGATGTGGTCGTGCAGATGAAGAAGACGGACGGTCGGTTCCTGATGACGGAGGTCTGGCATGACCCGCTTCGCAAGCGCCGCGCCGGCGACTAGGGCCGGACTGGTCGCGGTCGCCGTCCTCGCCGCCTCCGCCCTGTTCGCGGCCGGAGCCCTGACCATCGCCCTGATCGGCCTTGGGCGCTTCTCCGCCGACATCGAGCCGGCCCGTGTGCCGGGCTGGTTCCTCTACTACCGTCATGATCCCGACGTCCGGCGCTGGCTGGCGATCGGCGCCGGCGTGATGAGCCTCGGCCTGTTGATCCTTGTGATGGCCGCGGCCCTGGGCGTGCGCCGCCCGCTGCACGGCGCGGCCCGTTGGTCGACGGCGGGCGAACAGCGCAGGCACGGTCTTCGGGCGACGAGCGGACTGCTGCTGGGCGAGGCGGCGGGCGAACTCCTGATCAGCGACGGGCCGGAGCATGTGATGCTCTACGCACCGACCCGGACCGGCAAGGGCGTCGGGGTGGTGATCCCCAATCTGCTGGCCTGGCCGCACTCGGTCGTGGTTCTGGACATCAAGCGGGAGAACTTCAGCGTCACCGCCGGTTTTCGCGCGGAGGCCGGCCAGACCGTCCATCTGTTCGACCCGCTTACGTCCGACGGGCGCACGGCGCGGTTCAATCCGCTCGACCACTTCGACCGTTCATGCCCGTTCGCAGTGCTGGACGAGCTGCAGCGCATCTCGGGCATGCTGTTCCCCGCCCATAGCCATGCGGACCCCTTCTGGTCGGAGGCGGCCCGCACGGGCTTCATCGGCGTGGGCGCCTACGTCGCCGCCACGCCGGAGGCGCCGTTCACCCTGGGCGAGATCTATCGCCAGCTGACCGAGGGCGATCCGCGGGACCGTTTTCCCAAGTTGCTGGAGCAGCGCCGCAAGAACGGCGATCCCCTGCCCAGGGGGGTGGAGACGGCGCTGACCGACTTCTGCAGTTCCAGTGAAAACACCTTCGCCTCGATCCGTCAGTCGATCACCACCCGGATGGGTTTGTGGCTCAACCCCCTCGTGGACGCCGCCACCAGCGGCAGCGACTTCGACCTGCGTATGATCCGGAGCGGTCGTCTGTCGCTGTACCTGGCCGCTTCGCCCGAGAATATGGATCGGGTCGCCCCGCTCTATGGGTTGCTGTTCCAGCAGCTGGTGGACCTGAACAGCCGCGCCGTTCCCGCGCCGGGCGACCGGCCGACCCTCGTGCTGCTCGACGAGTTCGCCCGGCTCGGTCGGGCCCCGGTGCTGGCGCATGCCTTCGCCTGGGTGGCCGGTTATGGCCTGCGCCTGCTGCCCGTCATTCAGAGCCCCTCCCAGCTGCGGGCCCTGTATGGCCCGGACCTGACCGAAGACATTCTCACCAACTGCGGACTGGAGATCGTCTTCGCCCCCAAGGAGCTGAAGGTGGCCCAGGAGCTCAGCGAGCGGCTCGGCTACTACACCTATCGGGCGCGCAGCCGCAGCCGCCCGACCGGCCTCGGCCAGGGCCGGCGCAGCCTCACCGACTCCGCCCAGAAGCGCGCCCTGATGCTTCCCCAGGAGCTGATGCAGCTCCCGGACAAGGCGCTGATTGTCCTCAAGGCCGGATTGTCGCCCACCCGCGGACGCAAGCTCGTCTACTACCGGGACAAGCGCTTCACCGGCCGGCTCCGTCCGCCACCGGAAACCGCCCGCGCCCCGACACCGATGTCGCCTCCCATCGCGGCGCCTGGCCCCCGGGCGATCGAGGACACCGACATGAACTTCGACAGCATCGTGCGCCGCTTCGCCGCGGAGGGTCTGAGGCCGCCGCCGCCCGGCGCCGGCGAAGCCGAGGTGCAGGCCTGGCTCGACCGCGTTGTCGCCGCGCCGACCGCGTCTCCGCCACGCCTTGAGCGTCAACCATGACCCGTTCGCCGTCCAGAACCGCTCCGGCTAACCGGCTGGCGCCGCAGCCCGCCGCCTCTGAGGAGCGGCGTTCGCTCGACAAGGGGGATGTGCCCACCCAGCTGCTGGACCGCTATCTGATCGAGCGCGACCGGCAGGGTCGCCCCGAGCGCTACTATCGCGACCACAAGACCGCAGATCCCGTGTTCCGGGATCATGGTCGCGCCCTCTCGTCGCTCCACGCCTATCCGGACACGGTCGCGTCCATGCTTCGGGTCGCGCAGCACCGGAACTGGTCGCAGATCAAGGTGTCGGGAGACGAGGCCTTCCGCCGCGAGGTCTGGGTCCAGGGGCGGAGCCTCGGTCTGGAGGTGGCCGGCTACAAACCCAGTGAGCGGGACCGTCAGGCGGCGAACGAGGGCCCCGATCGCGCCGCCGGCCGGCGCACCGCGACAGAGCCCGGGAAGGAGCCCTCCCCCGAAACCGTCAAGCGCCGCCTCGAAATGGCGGCCGTGGTGGTCCGCACCCTCATCGCCGACCCGGCCGCCCAGGCGCGCCTGATGGAACGGGCCTGGGCTCGCGTACGGCCGGAGAGGGAGACGCCTCGCACCCACGATGCCGATCGGAACCGGCGCACAGAGCGGCGTCGGGAGCGCTAGGACAGATCAATTCACCTCAGACGCTGTCCGCAGGTGTCTCGGATCAGACGGCGGCGCCCAAAGGTCTGCCGGGGGCGCGGCGCGGTCGGTGCTGGCGTCCGTCCAGCAGCCTCGATTATGGGCATTCAGCCGAGGCGAACGGCGATGCCGGAGAGGTCGGCGTCGGGATCGACGGTCACGCCGGCGGCCTTGCGTTCGGAGTAGCGGTCCACCAGGCCGGCGGCGTGCGGGCGGGTCAGGACGGTGAACCGAACCAGTTCCTCCATCACGTCCACGATCCGGTCGTAATAGCTGGACGGCCTCATCCGCCCCGCCTCGTCAAACTCCTGAAAAGCCTTCGCGACGCTGGACTGATTGGGGATGGTGATCATGCGCATCCAGCGACCCAACAGGCGTAGAGTGTTCACCGCGTTGAAGCTCTGCGAGCCGCCCGACACCTGCATGACCGCCAGAGTGCGGCCTTGGGTCGGGCGCACGCCGCCGATGCTGAGCGGCAGGTGGTCGATCTGCAGTTTCATCAGGCCGGACACCTGCCCGTGGCGTTCGGGGCTGCACCAAACCATCCCCTCGGACCAGAAGGCGTGCTCACGCAGCTCCTTGACCGCCGGGTGATCATCGTCGCCCGGCGAACCGGGCAACGGGAGGTCGGAGGGGTCGAAGATGCGAGTCTCGCAGCCCATGAAGCGCAGCAACCGCGCCGCCTCCTCCACGCAGAGGCGCGAGTAGGACCGCTGACGCAGCGAGCCGTAGAGCAGCAGGATGCGGGGCGGTTTGTCGTCCGGACCCAGCCCTCGCGCCGGGCTGGGCGAGAGATAGGCGGGGTCCAGCGCCGGCAGGCGATCGGCATCCGGTAGCTCGCGAAGGCGCGTCATCAGCAGGCGTCCTTCTTCGGCGCGGTGGCCGGAAACCAGCGCCGCCCCATCCACAGCGCGACCGACACCAGCAGGATCAACACCGGGACCTCGACCAGGGGGCCGATCACTGCCGCGAAGGCGACCGGAGAGGCCAGGCCGAAGGCGGCGATGGCCACGGCGATCGCCAGCTCGAAGTTGTTGGAAGCGGCGGTGAAGGCCAGGGCGGTGGTGCGCGGATAGTCGGCTTCGATCAGCCTGCCCATCAGGAAGCTGATCACGAACATCACGAGGAAGTAGATCGTCAGCGGAGCGGCGATGCGCAGGGCGTCAAGCGGCAGCGCGACGACATCCCCGCCTTTCAGGCTGAACATGGCGACGATGGTGAACAGCAGCGCGATCAGGGTGATCGGCCCCACGCGGGGCAGGAAGCGGCGGCTATACCAGTCCGCGCCCTTGCGCGCGATCAGCGTCCGGCGGGTCAGAAAGCCGCCGACAAACGGCAGGCCGAGGTAGATCAGGACGGCGCCGGCGACGGTCCAGACGCTGACATCGACGACGCTGCCCTCCAATCCCAGCAGCGGCGGCAGGAACGACAGGAAGAACCAAGCATAGGCGCTGAAGAAGACGATCTGGAAGACCGAGTTGAAGGCCACGAGCCCGGCGACATACTGGTCGTCGCCGCGCGCGAGCTGGTTCCAGACCAGCACCATGGCGATACAGCGCGCCAGGCCGATCAGGATCACCCCAGTCATGTACTCCGGCTGATCGCGCAGGAAGATCACCGCCAAGGCGAACATCAGCACCGGCCCCAGCACCCAGTTCTGGAACAGCGACAGGGCGAGCACCCGCTTGTCGGCAAAGACGCGAGGCAGTTCTTCGTACTTCACCTTGGCCAGCGGCGGGTACATCATCAGGATCAGGCCGATGGCGATCGGGATGTTGGTCGTCCCCACCGACAGGCTGTCGAGCCAGGCCGGCAGGCCCGGTACGACCGTCCCGAGCAGCACGCCCAGCGCCATCGCCGCGAAAATCCAGAGCGTCAGCCAGCGATCGAGGAAGGACAGCCGCCGCGGGGCGGCGTCGTAGCGGACGGGCGTATCCACCATCAGCGGACCCTCCGGCCGGTCTCGTCGATAACGACCTCGCCGTCCTCCTTGATGAAGGGCTTCAGACCTTCGTCCGGCAGCAGGTCCAGCACCGCCTCCGAGGGACGGCACAGCCGGACCCCGCGCGGCGACACCACGAGGGGCCGGTTCAGCAGGATCGGATGCGCCTCGATGGCGTCCAGAAGCTGGTCGTCGGTCAGGTCCGGGTCGTCCAGGCCGAGTTCAGCGTAGGGCGTCCCCTTCTCCCGCAACAAGGCCCGCAACGGTTGGCCGGTGCGCGCCGCCAGCCCGGCCACCATGGTCCGCGACGGCGGCGTCTTCAGATACTCGATGACGTGCGGCTCGACGCCGGCGTGACGGATTAGCGCGAGCGTGTTGCGCGACGTC
>CAXBPJ010000029.1:0-9564 GCA_963977325.1 uncultured Brevundimonas sp.
GATCGTCAGGCTGCCGGAGAACCAGCACTGACGGTGTGGGGGACCAGGTCGAGGGCCAGCACTAGGGCGTCGACCCGGCTGCCGTCCGCCCGGCCGTAATAGCGCCCGCGACGTCCCGTCTCGACGAAGCCGAGCCTTTCATAGAGGCCGCGGGCGGCGGAATTGTCGATCGCCACCTCCAACAGCACACGAATGGCGCCGGCGCCCGCCGCTTCGGCCAGAGCTTGATCGACCAGGGCGCGGGCCAGACCCCGGCGACGCGCCTCCGGATGGACCGCCAGGGTCAGGATCTCGGCCTCGTCCGCGGCGACCCGAACGGCGACGAACCCCCGCTCCCGGATGCAAAAACGGATGCCGGATGTGGTGAGCAGGCTGGCGAACTCCGGCGTCGTCCACGGCCGCTCGCCCATGTCCGCGAAGGCGGCGCGGTGAAGAGCGGCCAGCGCCTCCGCCGTCTCCAGAACGCTCACGAAGACGCGCCGTCGCGCAGCGGTCGCGGCTGGCCGGGCTTGCGCGTCGGCACGGCGGCGTCGGGCGCGCGCAGATAGACGGGGCGGGCCGTCGCCTGACCTGCGGCCGCTTGCGTGAGACGGGCGAGCGCTTCAGCGGTGGGGGCGGGCCGGGGATGGAGGTCGAGCTGGCCGGGAGTCGAGTCTTCGGCCAGCACGACCGTTCCCGACCCGACCGCCGCGACGCGACCAATCCGACTCAGCTCTCGGATCAGGGCCTTGGCGTCGGGGATCGACATGGCCTGGCCCTCGCCCTGCCCGACGCCGTCCACGAAGGCCCGGGCGTAAACCTGACCCCGGCGCGCGTCGATGGCGGCCAGAATCGGCCCCTCGGCGTTGACCGACGCGGCCAGGGCGTCCAGCGTCGAGAGGCCGATCACCGGGCGATCCAGCGCCATGCCGAGACCTTCAGCAAAGGCCAGG
The DNA here is from genome assembly GCA_963977325.1 of uncultured Brevundimonas sp. Lineage (GTDB taxonomy): Bacteria > Pseudomonadota > Alphaproteobacteria > Caulobacterales > Caulobacteraceae > Brevundimonas. The sequence continues at coordinate 933 of CAXBPJ010000029.1, forward strand.
CCGACCCTGAGTCCGGTGAAGGACCCCGGCCCGACCGTGACGCCGATACGGTCGATGGCGCCGGCTTCGGTCATCACGTCGCGCGCCAGACCGCCCAGACGCTCCTGATGGCCTCGATCCATCGGTTGCGATCGGACGACGACCGGTCGGTCGTCCTCGAAGGCCGCCACGGTGCAGGCGCCGAGGGCAGTGTCGACGACAAGCACCCTCATGCGACATCTCGGCCGACGGACAGACGTGTCAGCGGCTCGCCAGGGCTTCCGCCATTCGGGCCAGACAGCGTCTGACATCCGGATCGGCGATCGCCGGAAAAGCCAGCGCCATGGCGCGTCCCTCGGGCAGGGTGGTCAGGCCACGCAGATCGGCCAGCCAGTCCTCCCCGACCTCCGCATCCGATGTTGATGGCAGGAAGTCGGCGGGCGTGGCTCTGAGCGTCGCGGCGATGCCGTACAGCCGCGACGCGGACACGCGGTTCTCTCCGCGCTCGTACTTCTGGATCTGCTGAAAGCTGACACCCACGCCGCGGCCCAGATCCGATTGGGTGAGGCCGAGCGCCTGGCGCCGCATGGCGATCCGCGCTCCTACGGCCCGGTCGATCGCATTCTCGTTCATACCCGCTGTCCTCGCTTGTAAAGGGAGTTGAGCGAGACCTAGAACGCAACCCGTGCATGTTGCAACAAAAATGTTTCATGGGTCGAGCCGCGCTGTCACCGCAGCGAGGCGCTGGATGTCGGACCGGCTGAGCGAACGGGGTTGGCCGGTCATCGATGTTCGGACGGAAATCCTCGACAGACTTGGTTCTGCCAAGACGCCGACGACCCGCTCTCCATCGGCCATCACCGCCACAATCCCCTGTCCGGGTCTGGGTTCGACGCCGAACCGGTACTCAAGGATCACACCCTGGGAGGCCCAGGGAGACAGTCGATCATCGGAGAGTGTGAGGCGCTGCGCAGACGCGCTTGAAACCGCGTCCCAGTCTCTTCCTTTCGCCTCCAGCCCGAACGGGGGCGAAGCGCCTACGGGTCCTGCCGGATCAGCGCCTGCGGCCTCGAGGGCCAAGGTTTCCGGGTCGACACCGACGGCGGCGGTCAGGCGGCGCTGGACATCGGGGCGGAACAGACCGGCGCGACGGCCCGACTCGTAGGCGCTCCAGCCCTGGCTGGTCATGCCGGCGCGCTGTCCCGCATCGGCCTGGCTGAGACCGGCGGCCTGACGCAGTCGGGCCAGCGCCGACGCAAGTCTGCGGATGTCTTCGTCGCTCTCGAACCGCGCCACGCCCGCCCCGCCGCCGATCAGAGGGTTTGCTCGACCCGCGTCACTTCGGGCACATAGTGACGCATCATGGTTTCGATGCCCGACTTGAGCGTGGCGGCCGAGGACGGGCAGCCGGCGCAGGCGCCGCGCATCCGAAGGTACAACGCGCCGTCGGTCTCGTCGAACCGGTCGAACTGGATGTCTCCGCCGTCCTGGGCCACGGCCGGGCGCACGCGGGTGTCGAGCAGCTGCTTGATCTCGGCGACCACCTCGCTGTCCGGCTCCGACGACGCCTCGGCTTCGCTGCCGGCCCGCATCAGCGCTTGGCCCGAAGTGAAATGGTCCATGACAACGCCCAGGATCGTGGGCTTGAGCTGGCTCCAGTCGGGGCCGTGATCCTGGCGGCTGACCGACACATAGTCCTCCCCGAAGAAGACGCCGGCCACCCCCTCGATCTCGAACAGGGCCTCGGCCAAGGGCGAGGCGGTCGCCGCGTCGATGTCGGCGAAGTCATGCGGCTGGTCGGGCGACACGTCGCGGCCGGGAAGGAACTTGACCGTATTCGGATTGGGTGTGGGCTGGGTCTGGATGAACATGGCGTTCAGATGCGACCTCACGCGGCCCGATGCAATGCCGGCCTAGTTCAGCACCCTCCGCTGGCCCGGCGTTTCCAGCACGAAGGCGGGGATCTCGACCTCGAAGGCGCGGCCCTTGGCGTCCTTCATCTGATAGGCGCCGTGCATCGATCCCGAGGGCGTGGTGAGTGGACAGCCCGAGGTGTAGGCGAACCTCTGACCCGGCCCCAGCACCGGCGTCTCGCCGATGACGCCGGGGCCCGCGACCTCCTCGACCTTGCCGGCGGCGTCGGTGATGATCCAGCGGCGCGAGACCAATTGCACCGTGTCCTCGCCGCGATTCTCGATCTCCACCCGATAGGCCCAGACCCACTGCCCAGGCCCTGACCGGTCGGCCAGAAAGCGCGGCCGCACGCGCACGCGGATGCCCTTGGTCTCGGCTTCGTAACGCAGAGCAGGGGGCGGGTCGATCATCGCCGCTGAGGTGTCACGGGCGGGGGCGCGTCGCAAGGCGTCCGAATACGAAAACGCCCGCCGGAGGACCGGCGGGCGTTTCGAACTCAGGCGTCCGGCTTGGCGATCAGGCCAGGGCGGCGCGGACCTTGTCGGCCACGGCCTTGAAGCCGGTCTCGTCGGCGGCGATGGCGGCCAGGACCTTGCGATCCAGCTCGATGCCCGCCTTGCCCAGGCCGTGCATGAACTGCGAATAGGTCAGGCCTTCGGCGCGGACCGCAGCATTGATGCGCTGGATCCACAGGGCGCGGAAGTTGCGCTTCTTCACGCGGCGGTCGCGATAGGCGTACTGCCCGGCGCGATCGACCGCGGCCTTGGCGGCGCGGATGGTGTTCTTGCGGCGGCCGTAGAAGCCCTTGGCCTGCTTCAGGACCTTCTTGTGCTTGGCGTGGGAGGTGACCCCCCGGGTGACGCGAGCCATGATGTGTCTCTTCGAGAAGAGCCCCTAACGTTCGCCGCGCGGCGGCTCACTGCATGAGGGGCTGATGTTCAAACTGATGTGCGGTGACGATCGATCCTGCCGTGCGCCGATCAGGCGTAGGGCATGTAGGACTTGATCTTCTTGGCGTCGGCGTCGGCCATGACCGAGGTGCCGCGGTTCTGGCGGATGTACTTGGAATTGTGGCTGATCAGGCGGTGACGCTTGCCCGCCACGCCGGCCTTCACTTTTCCAGTCGCCGTCAGTTTGAAGCGCTTCTTGGCGCCCGACTTCGTCTTCAGCTTCGGCATTTTTGTTTCCCTGGTGAGCTATCGCCCTTCGAGCTGCTTGAGCCCCGGGCGACGCCATTGAACATTTGAGGACCGCCCAGGCATGCCTGTTCGCCCGGCGGTCCGGTTACGCGAAGGCGCGGCTTCTACAGTGTGGCCTTCCGAAACGCAAGACGCCCGGCCGCGATGGGCCGGGCGTTCAAAATGCTGACTGGCGCGAGTTTGAGTGACGGCGGACCGTGCCTACCGGGGCGCCAGGATCATGATCATCTGGCGGCCCTCCATACGGGGGGCGTATTCGACCTTGGCGATCTCGTCGAAGTCGGCCTGGACCTTGTTGAGCAACTTCATGCCCAACTCGGGGTGGGCCATCTCGCGACCGCGAAACCGCAGGGTGACCTTCACCTTGTCACCCTCGTCGAAGAAGCGGTGCATGGCCTTGGCCTTCACCTCATAGTCGTGGGTGTCGATGTTCGGGCGAAGCTTGATCTCCTTGAGTTCCACGATCTTCTGCCGCTTGCGCTGCTCGGCCTTCTTCTTCTGCTCCTGGAACCGGAATTTCCCGTAGTCCAGAATTTTGCAGACGGGCGGCTCGGAATTGGAGACGATCTCCACCAGGTCCAGGCCCGCCTCCTCGGCGGCCTCAAGCGCGGCGGAGGTGGGCATCACCCCCTGCTTCTCGCCGTTCTGATCGATCAGCAGAACGCGCGGGGCGCGGATATCCTGGTTCATGGGCGGCCCGTCCTTGACGGGCGGCTGGTTCATCGGACGGCGAATGGGCGTCGTTTCCTTCGGGTGATTGGGGTCGTCTGGACGGCGGGAATAATCTGGCCGAACCCGCTTCGCGTGACAAAGCGCGCGACCGGCCGGACGCGTTCCAGGACCGACTATATGCCCTCACGGGGCCGTGACTTCAAGCGGGGCGGGCGCCGGGGACGGCGTAGCGGTCGTGAAGGGCGATGACGGCGTCGAACACGTGATCGACCTTCAGGTCCTCGATGGGGGCGAACTGACCGCGCGTTTCATTGGAAGCGACGGTCGCCGTCTTCGGCCCCCACGGGCCGTACAGCCACCATTCGGTGGGGCCGAACAGGCCCAGGGTCGGCCGGCCGGCGGCGGCGGCGACATGCATCAGGCCGGAATCGTTGCCCACGAACAGGGCCGCCCGGTCGATAGCCGCGGCGGAGGCCAGGATGTCGCCCTTGCCGACGAAGTCGATGCCGCGCGACCCGGCTGCCTCCAGCGCCGGGGTCGCTGGCGGCCGGTCGCCCGGGCCGCCGACGGGCATGAAGCGCCACCCTTTGAAGCGCGGTTCGGCCTTTAGTCGCTCGACCAGGGAGCCCCAGCGATCCGCCGGCCAGCTCTTGCCCGGCTGGTGGGCGATGGGGGCCAGGGCCAGGATCGGGCCCGGTCCGGCGCCGCCGTGAAGCTGAGGATCAATCACGGCGACGGCCTCGGTCCTCGCTTGGTCGTCGAGGAAAATTTCGGGCGCTAGGGGGGTCTCGGATCCCATCAGGCGCGACACCATCTCGACCTTCCTCAGACCGGTCTCCCAGCGGCGATTATAGATGCGGCGATCTCGGGCCTTCAGAGCATAGGCGAGCGCCGAGCCGCGGATGTCGACCACCATGTCCCAGGTCGTCCCCCGCACCTGGCCCCACAGCGCGAACCAGTGTCCGGCCAGCTTCTTCTTGTCGAGGATGATGACCCGCTCGACCCCCGGCGCCGCGCGGAACAAGGGCGCGGGCGGGCGCCCGCAGGCGACGGTGATCTCCGCGCCGGGCAAGAGGCGACCGATCTCGCGGATAACGCCCGAGGAGATGACGCAGTCGCCGATGCGGTTAGAGCTGACGAACAGGGCCTTTGGCGCGGTCATCGCCGGGGCCTATTCCGCCGTCCAGCCGCCGTCGATGGAGAAACAGGCGCCGTTGGCCGAGGCGCCGAGGTCAGACACCAGATAAAGATAGATGCCCGCCAACTCGTCGGTGGTCACGAACCGCTTGGTCGGCTGCTTCTTCAGGATGACTTCGTCCAGCACCCGCTCCTTGGAAATGCCATGGGTCCGGGCCTGGTCGGCGATCTGCTTCTCCACGATCGGCGTCTCGACGAAGCCGGGGCAGATGGCGTTGCAGGTGATGTTGTCGCGCGCCAGCTCCAGCGCCACCGTCTTGGTCAGGCCGACCACGCCGTGCTTGGCCGCCACATAGGCCGACTTGAACGGGCTGGCCACCAAACCGTGGGCCGAGGCGACATTGACGATACGGCCGCGCCCCTGGGCCTTCATGATCGGCACGGCGGCGCGGATGGCGTAGAAGGCCGAGGACAGGTTGATGGCGATGATCCGCTCCCACTGGTCGGTGGGAAATTTCTCGATCGCCTCGACATGCTGGACCCCGGCGTTGTTGACCAGGATATCCAGCCGACCCAGCTGATGTTTGGCGAAGGCGACCAGGTCGGCGACCTCATCGCCATTTCTCATGTCGGCGCCGTGATAGCGGACCCGCACTCCGCACGAGGCCTCGAGCCCGGCGCGGACCCGTTCGATCTCGGCCGGGTCGCCCAGGCCGTTCATGACCACGTCGGCGCCGCGCGCCGCGGTCGCCTTGGCCAGGGCCAGGCCGATGCCGGAGGTCGAGCCCGAGATCACCGCCACCTGACCGGACAGATCCTGCGGGTCGCGCCGCACCGGGCGGGTGTCGTCTGGGGCGGGCTGTTTCGGATCGTTTTTCTGCCAGGGGAACATGAGGGTCTCGTCTCGCGAAATCAGGCGTCGCGCTGACCCTAGCCCGACCCGCCGGTCATGGCGACAGACGACGGATCAGGAATTTCCTCGCCGGGTGAATATCCACTCGTGGTCGCCGGAGGGGTCCGGCTGGAAGGCGTAGCCCTCAAGGTCGAAGCCCTTTAACGCCTCGCGGTCCTCGACCCGGTTCTCGATCGCCCAGCGCGCCATGAGACCGCGCGCCTTCTTGGCGAAGAAGGAGATGATGCGGCTCTCGCCGGTTTCGTCGGCCTCGCGGAACTGGATGGTCAACACCGGCAGTTTCAGCACACGGGCGTCGACAGCGCCGAAATATTCCTGGCTAGCCAGATTGACTAGGGTCTTGTCGGCGTGGCCGCGCGCGTCGCCGTTCAGCCGCTCGGCGATCTTGCCGTCCCAGAAGTCGTAAAGCGTGGCGCCCCGCTCGGTGCGCAGGCGGGAGCCCATCTCCAGCCGATAGGGCTGGATGCGGTCGAGCGGCCGCAACAAGCCGTAGAGGCCCGACAAGATGCGCAGCCGACCCTGGGCCCAGTCCAGATCGTCGGCGGTCATGTCACGCGCCTCCAATCCCTGATAGACGTCGCCGGCGAAGGCCAAGGCGGCTGGCAGCTGGTCCTTGCGGCGCAGCGGGTTGAAGGCCTTGAAGCGCTGAAAATTCAGCTCGGCGAGGTCATCCGAGATCGACATCAGCCGCTTCAGATCGGCCCGCGTCTGGCGCCGCGCCACTTCGACAAGCTCGGCGGTGTCCGTGTCGAAACGCGGACGGGTTGCGGCGACCTCGACGGGCGGCGGAGAGAAGTCCAGCCGCTTGGCCGGGGAAATCACGAACAGCAATCGACCATACCCGCCGCGGGGCCCCCTCGCTTCCGGCGGGGACAGATAGGGCGATTGGCGGGCGGAATGAAGGGCGGTGCGATCAGCCGCCGCAGCTCTCACGCACGATCAGGTCGGTGGGCACGCGCTCAGAGCTCATCGCTCCCTCGCCGCCGTGATCCAGCAGCTTGGAGACCAGCAGCCGGCCGGCGCGAGATACGTCCTGGGCCACCGTGGTCAGGGCCGGACTGGAGTACCGGGCGAAGGGGACATTGTCATAGCCGATCACCGAGACGTCGCCCGGCACCTTGCGGCCGGACCTCTTGAGCGCGCGAATAGCGCCCAGGGCGATCAGGTCCGAGGCGGCTACGACCCCGTCGAATTCGACCCCCTTGCGGATCAGGGCGTCGACCGAGGCCTCGGCGCTCTCGACCTCGAAATGGGCTGGGACCGACAGGTCGGGGTCAGGCGTCAGGCCGGCCTGCACTAGGCCCGCCTGATAGCCGCGCCAGCGCTGCTCGGCTTCTGGCGGCTCGGTGTCGCCGAGAAAGGCGATGCGCTTGCGCCCCAGTCGCGCCAGGTGCAAGGCCGCGCGCCGGCCTCCCAGCAGGTTGTCCGAACCGATGCAGCAATAGTTCTGGCCCGGCAGCTGGGCCCCCCAGACGGCGAACCGATGCTCGGTCTCGGCCAGACGGTTGAGATGTGGGTGCAGATCGGCCTGGCCCAGGAAGATCACACCCTCGACGCGCATTGTGCCCATAAGGTCCTTGAGGTCCTCATAGGACATTGGCGCGACATGGCTGACGGTGAAGTCGCAGTCGCGCTGGCGCGCGGCCTCGCCGACCCCGGCGAACAGCTCCAGGAAGAAGGGATCGGACAGCCAGCCCTCGCGGCCCTGAGGCTGTGGCACCACCACGGCTATGGCGGGGCTTTCGGTAGGCGCGGCGGCCATGTAGCGGCGGAAAGGATAGTCGTGCTCGCGCGCCAGCGCCCAGACCTTCTCCTTGGTCCGCTGGTTGATCGAGGGGCTGTCATTCAGGGCGCGCGACACCGTCGAAATCGACACGCCGGCCAGCCCCGCCAGGTCCTCCAATCGTGTGGTGCGTCGCGCCAAACCCGTCCCCGTCGCCGCCGTCGGCCGAGCCGCCAGCGCAAATTTTGTTGCAAAACTTTCGAACCCTCTAGTCCACGCCCCGCGCGATTTGGCAAGAAGCGTTCAAGCCACAATCACAACACAATGGGAGACGCCGCCGTGACCTTCAGAATGACCGCGCCCGGCCTCAGGCTGTCCACCGCTCTGGCCTCCATCCTGGCGCTGTCGTTGGCGGCGCCCGCGCTGGCGCAGGACACGTCGGCCCAGCTCGACGCCCAGCGGACGGAATCCGAAGTCAGCCAGACCCCGGCCGCCCCGGCGCCGGCGCCGGTGGCGCGGGTTCAGTCGCCCAGCGGCGTGCTGACGCTGGAGGCGTCGCTGACCGGAGAGGGGCGACCCCTCTATCGCCTGATGCGCCAAGGCACGCCGGTGCTGACCGACAGCCGCCTGGGCTTCCTCCTGGCCGACGCGCCGAAGCTGGAGCGCAACTTTACCATCGCGGCCCAGACGACCTCCTCGCACGATGACACCTGGGAGCAGCCCTGGGGCGAGCGCCAGTTCGTGCGCAATCGCTACAACGAGCTGCGCGTCACCTTCGTGGAGACCAAGGCGCCGGGCGGCCGCCAATTCGACGTGGTCTTCCGCCTCTACGACGACGGCCTGGGCTTTCGCTACGAGTTCACCGAGAACCAGGGCGAGCTGCGCATCGCCGACGAACTGACCGAGTTCAACCTAGCCTCGGACGGCGAGGCCTGGTGGATCCCCGCCGGCGAATGGAACCGGTACGAGTACCTCTATAACCGCACCCCGATCACTGATGTGGGCCGGGCCCACACCCCGATCACGGTGAGACTAGATTCCGGTCTGCACGTCGCCTTTCACGAGGCCGCCCTGGTCGATTACTCGGGCATGTGG
>CAXBPJ010000030.1:0-9384 GCA_963977325.1 uncultured Brevundimonas sp.
CCACACGTCACGATAGGTCGGGCCGGCATCCTGCTGTTCCAGGACATCCGCCAAGTCGGCCAAGGCTGCCGCCTTGATCTCGATCGACAGGTCAGGCGTCGCGAGTCTCTCCCCCTCCGCGGCGATCAGCGCCGTGTCGACGTCACCCGCTCGGAACCGCGCATTCCTGAGACAGCGCCCCAGGAACCCGGCGTTTGTCCTCACCGGCCAGACCTCGACCGCCTCGACCGCATCCGCCAAACCCTCCGCCGCCTCCTCGCGCGTCTCCGCGTGGACGATCAGCTTGGCGATCATGGGGTCGTAGAACTGGCTGACCTCGCCGCCGGCTTCGACCCCGGCGTCGATGCGTACGCCGTCGACCGGCTCCGGCAGCACGAAATGCTCTAGCCGGCCGATCGAGGGCAGGAACCCGTTCGACGGGTCCTCAGCATACAGCCGCGCTTCCATGGCCCAGCCGTTCAACCGGATGTCGCTCTGCCGCGCGGGCAACGGCTCGCCCGCCGCCACCCGCAGCTGCCATTCGACCAAATCGACGCCGGTCACCGCCTCGGTCACCGGGTGCTCGACCTGTAGCCGGGTGTTCATCTCCATGAACCACACACGATCCGGCTTCAGGCCCTCCGAGGCGTCGGCGATGAACTCCACCGTCCCGGCCCCGACATAGTTCACCGCCTGGGCCGCCCGCACCGCCGCCTCTGTAACCGCTGCCCGCGTCGGGCTGTCCATGCCTGGCGCCGGAGCCTCCTCGATCACCTTCTGGTGGCGGCGTTGCAGCGAACAGTCCCGCTCGAACAGGTGGACGACATTGCCCTGGCCGTCTCCGAACACCTGCACCTCGATGTGGCGCGGGCGGGTGATGTAGGTCTCGATCAGCACCCGGTCGTCACCGAAGGCCGCCTTGGCCTCGCGCTGGGCGCTCTCCAGACCGGCGACGAAGTCCTCGGCTGCATCGACCCGCTTCATTCCCTTGCCGCCGCCCCCGGCCACGGCCTTGATCAGCACCGGATAGCCGATCCGTGTCGCCTCGGCCGTCAGGGTCTCCACCGACTGGTCCGCGCCCTGATAGCCGGGCGTCACCGGCACGCCCGCCTTCGCCATCAAATCCTTGGCCGCGTCCTTCAGGCCCATGGCGCGGATGGCGGCGGGCGGCGGGCCGACCCACACCAGACCGGCGGCCATCACCGCCTCGGCGAAGTCGGCGTTCTCGGACAGAAACCCGTATCCGGGGTGAATCGCCTCCGCCCCCGTCCGTTTCGCCGCGGCCAGCACCTTGGCCGTGTCCAGATAGCTCTCGCGCGCAGGGGCCGGGCCGATCAGCACCGCCTCGTCGGCCTCCTTGACGTGCAGGGCGTTCGCGTCAGCTTCGGAATGGACGGCGATGGTGCGCAGGCCCATGCGCTTGGCGGTGCGGAAGACGCGACAGGCGATCTCGCCGCGATTGGCGACCAGGACGGATGTGAACATGATCCGCTTCTAGCGAGGGTCGCGGGCTGCGCCAATCGCCGGCCGGAATCAGCTAGGCTGCGGCCATGGCCCGCCGCCCCGACACCCTAGAAGCCGCCCTGGCCAAGGTCTTCGAGGGCCCGCGTCGGCGCGAGGCCAGCTGGCTGTCGGTGACCGGCGGCGAGACCCTGATCACCGCCGGCCAGCCCGCCGACACTGTCTATCTGCTGCGAAGCGGCCGCCTGGGCGTGTTCAAGCCGGCGCAAGAAGGCGCGCCGCCGCGCTTCATCGGCCTGATCAAGCCGGGCGAACCGGCCGGCGAAATCTCCATCCTGGCCGGCACGGCGCACACCTCCACCGTGGTGGCGCTGCGCGACAGCGAGGTGCTGGCGCTCGGGCGCGATGTCTTCCTGTCGGCGCTCAAGGATCGGTCGGAACTGACCGTCGAGCTGGCTCGGCTGATGATCGGCCGCCTGCGCAGCGAGGGCCAGGCGTCCAGCCGCCCGTCGGTGTTCGGCTTCGTCTCGGCTCGCGCCCGGCCGATCCGCGCCTTCGTGGAGCGGGTCGGCGAGCACGCCCGGATGCTCGGCTTCAGCTGCGCCGTGGTCGCCGAGTTCGCGCCGCCCGAGGCGCTGGACGCCCTGGAGCGCGACCATGATGTCGTCCTCTATGTCGCAGAGGCCGATGAGACGGGCTGGGCCACCTTCTGCGCGCGTCAGGCCGACCGCCTGTTCCTGTGCGGCTCGGCCGCTGAGCCTCCACCGCATCACCCGGTGCAACGCGCCCGCTCGGCCGAGGCCAGGCGGCTGACCGATCTGATCCTGTTCCGCAACGGTCCCGGCGGCCCGCCGGCCACCAGCGCGCGTTGGATCGACGCGCTCGATCCCGCCCGCTGGTTTCACGTCCACGAAGCCCAGGATGAGGACGTGGCGCGCGTCGCCCGGGTGGTGACCGGGACCTCGGTCGGTCTCGTCCTGTCCGGCGGCGGCGCGCGCGCCTACGCCCATGTCGGGGCGCTCAGGGCCTTTCGCGCGGCCGGAGCCCAGTTCGACTTCGCCGGCGGGGTCTCCATGGGCGCGGTGATCGCCGCCGAGGTGTCAGCCGGAATTCCTCAGGACGAGATGGAGGCCCGCCTGCGTCACGCCTTCGTCGACACCAGTCCGCTCAGCGACCTGTCGATGCCGATCATCGCCATGACCCGTGGCCACAAGGTCGATCGCCTGCTGGATCAGGCCTATGGCCAGCGCCGTATGGCGGACCTGCCCCTGCCCTTCTTCTGCGTCAGCGCCGACCTGACCTCGGGCCATCCGCACCTGCACGAGCGGGGCCTGCTGGCTCAGGCGCTGAGGGCGTCGATCGCCCTGCCAGGTATCCTGCCGCCCGTCGTCCTGGGCGATCGCGTGCTGGTCGACGGAGCGGTGATGCGCAATCTGCCGGCCGAGATCATGCGCGACCTCAACGAAGGCCCTGTGGTGGCCATCGACGTCACTCGCGACCGCGCTGTCGATGCCGGGGTGCTGGCCGACCCGCCCAGCTGGTGGCGCTGGCTGCTCTCGGGCGAGTGGAAGAAGGGGCCGCCCCTGGTCTCGATCCTGATGCGATCCGCCACGGTGACGACCGGGGCCGACCTGGCGTCGTCGCGCGCCGCGACCGACCTGCTGGTCCTGCCTCATCTGGACGGGGTGGAGATCCGCGATTGGAAGGCGTGGGAGCCCGCCGTGGCCGCTGGCGAAAGCGCCGCGATCGCCGCCATGGCCACTCTCGACGGCCCGCTCACTCACTTGCGACGTCGAAAGCTGGCCGCCGCCTCCGACCTGACAGCGAGCCGGTCGTCGCGAGCTCGTGATCGACTGCGACATCCGACCTCTGGCGCAACGCGCGGAAACGACTAGATTCCTGAGTCCCTGTTCAACAGCTGAAAGGAGGTGATCCGGTGTCTCATTGTCATCAATCGCGAGGAGCGACCGGAACCACGGCCTCTTTCGAGGTCATCGCCTGACTTTCAGGTGAGGTTTCCGTCGGCCGCCCATCACGGTCAGACAATGAAGGCCGTCGGGGCTCGCTCCGACGGCCTTTTTTGTAGGTCAGAAAAGGCCGTTCAGCCAGTCCCAGCTGATCATGGCGGCGGTGCTGATCGCTTCCCACGCCAGCCAGACGAATACCGCGAAACCCGCCGCGATGACCCAGCCGAGCAGGATGGCCACGCCGTCTCGCTGCATCAGGCCGAAGCCGAAAATGGCGATCACGAGCGATGGGAAAAGATTGAAGAAGATCAGCGGCAGCATCAGCAGAATGCACAGCAGGGTGCTGGCCACCCCGATCAGCGTCTCCGACACCTCACCCGTCAGGAAGGGAAACCGAGGCCGGGAAATGCGCTCCACATAGCGCAGGGGTTTCAGCACCTTGCCGATCCGCTGGCTGTAGGCCTGGCGGTCAAGGCTTTCCTTTAGGGCCCATCGTGGCAGCCACAACTCATCGCGCCGGATCGCCAACTGGACCACGATCAGCAGCATCGGCATGCCGATGATGGTGGTCGAGCCGGGGATCGCGCCAACCACGGCGCTGAGCAGGCCCAGGAAAAGCATCAGCGCGCCGATGCCGCGCTCGCCAAAGGCGCTGACCAGCTCGTCCAGCGTCAGCTTGGGATCGTCGCCATGCCCCAGATCCTCCAGGACCTGGGAGAAGGGCCGCGCGTCGATCGTCATGGGCGGGCGTCGTCTCCGATGGGCGCGATCCCGGGCATCTAAGCACCGCCCCCGTCACGCGCTACTTACAACGCGTTTAGGTGACGAAGGTGTCAGAGCGATGTGCGACCAGCCTCAGGCGACGCGGCGGGCGCCTATCCCCAGCAGCGGCTCCAGCAGCCCCTCGGACAGCGCCCGCACCACCGGAACGGCCACGCCGTCTCCCAACAGTTTCATCGCCGCGGTTTCTCCGCGCGGAAGCGCCCAATCGTCGGGCAACCCCATGAGTCGCGCGGCTTCGCGTGGAGACAATCGGCGGGCGCGCACCTCTCCCTGGTCGCAGAGCACAATGAATTGTCGCGACGACCCGCCGGCCGCCGTGCGCAGGCAACCCGCCAGGCCGTCGAAGCGCAACTCCAGCCGTTGCGTCTTGTGGCCCTGTTCCATGCGGACACGACGATAACCGGCGGCCACCTGTCGCGGCCCCTTTTCAGATGCGGTACGCGCCGCCTCCAGCCGCCGGTGGTGTAGCGGCGACAGAAGGGAGAGCAGCGTCCCCTGCTGCGCGGCGGGCAGCCAATCGACCCGGTCGTCCGGCTCAAGGAGCGCGCTGAGATCGGAGTTCCGTCGGGGCGGCGTCGGCAGGTTCCACCAGCGCCACGCGACGGTCAGTTCCTGCGGCAGGGCGCCATGGGCGGCCCGGACCCGCGGCGAAACGCCATGTCCCTTACCGAGGCCCGCCACGCCATCGAGCGGACCGCGAGCGGCCAAGATGAATAGTCTAGGCCGCGACTGCGGCGTCCAGTCGGCGGCGTCCAGCTCCAGCGCGCCCCAGCAATAACCGGCCTCGACCATCGCCCGGCCGATCTCGCGGAAATCCTCACCGCCGTTCGACGATAGCAGGCCCATGACATTTTCGATGACGATCACCGACGGCGCCCGTGCTTCCGCGATCAGCCCCCGCACCAGCCGCCAGAACCCCCAAAAGGCGCCGGATCGCGCGCCTGAGAGCCCCGCCCTGTGCCCGGCGAGGCTCAAATCCTGGCACGGCGGCGAGGCCCAGATCAGTTCGGCGCGGCCTGGCAGGTCGGCCGACGCCAGATCCCACACATCGGCCCGTCGGACCGATCCGGCGCCGTGATTGGCCTCGAAGGCCGCGATCTTCATCGGATCGAGGTCGTTGGCGAACAGCCGCTCGAAGCCCTCCAGCCCCAGCCCGACCATGCCGCCGCCGGCGAAGAACTCATAGCAGCCGGGTCGCGCGGGAATCGCCATGGGGAACGCTAACCCACCCTCGGCCGCTTGGCATCCGGCTTGACCGCGTCGGCGCGTCCCGCTTGGCTGCGCCCACGCTTACGGAGACCACCCATGCGCCCGATCCTGATCCTCGCCCTCCCCGCCCTGGTGCTCGCGGCCTGTTCCGACGGCGGCGAGGCGACACGCGACGTAGAGATGGGCGCGCCGGAAGCTCCCCCATCGACGGCGCCGCTGGTGCTGAATGACGTCGCCCTGGATCAGCCGCTTGCGGTGCTCGGCACCGAGCCGTTCTGGAGCGTGCGGATCCGGCCCGACGGCATCGAATACGACGGCGTCGATCGCCCGCTCAGGCGCGGCGCCAATCCGGGGCCGACAGTTCAGGGCACCACGGCCGTCTGGGCCACGGCGACCGAGGACGGCCAGACCCTGGTCGTCACCCTGGCCGCCACGCCCTGCTCCGACGGTATGAGCGACCGCGCCTATCCCCTGACCGCCCAGGTCGAGGTCGGCGCCGAAACCCTCAACGGCTGCGCCGCGCCCCAGAGCCTGATCGACACCACCGACGAGACCGGACAGCCAAAGGCCGCGACGAGCTGATCGCCGCGGCCTTCTCAGGTCTCGTTTTCGGGTGGCTTTCGCCGCCTAGTTGGCCAGCCGGCGGAGAAAGGAGGGGATTTCCAGATCATCCTCCGCGGCTTCGGGGTCGATGCGCGGCTGGGCCGACTGGCTGGGGCGCAGTTCCTGGCGCGACGACTGGGACGGCTGCGACGGCGCATAGGGTGACGGCAGCGGCGCCGGGCGCTTGCCACGACCGAACAGGCTCCAGCCGCCCTTCCTGGTCTCGGCCTCGCCGTGATCGGACTCCATGTCGCCCTGGCCGTAATCGCGACGGCTCCGATCGAAATACAGGTCGCCCTGATCTTCCTGGCGCGACGCCCGCGCGGCGGTGCGGCTCTCGTACTCCTCGACCGCCGGATCGACGATGCGACCGACCACCCGTTCCTCGCGCGCGGCGTGGATCACCGGCTCCATCGGCGCCTCGTCGCGGATCACCGGGTCGAAGGCGGGCTCGGGCTCCGGCGTGACGACCGGCTCGGGCTCCGGCGCGATCATGGCGACCGGCTCAGGCTCGCGAACGGGTTCAGGCGCGGGGGTGGGTTCGACCCGCAGGGTCGATCGACGACATCACCGCCTCGTCCATGCCGGTGGCGACGACCGAGACGCGGATCTTCCCGTCCAGGGCCGGATCGAAGGCCGCGCCGAAGATGATGTTGGCGTCCGAATCCACCTCGGCCGAAATGGCGTTGGCGGCCTCGTCGACCTCCAGCAGGGTCATGTCCAGACCGCCGGTGATGTTGACCAGCACGGCCTTGGCGCCCTTCAGGCTGGTCTCGTCCAGCAGGGGGTTGGCGATGGCGTTCTGGGCGGCGTTCAGGGCGCGGTCGTCGCCCTGGGCCTCGCCGGTGCCCATCATGGCCTTGCCCATCTCCGACATGACGGCGCGCACATCGGCGAAGTCGAGGTTGATCAGGCCCGGCAGGATCATCAGGTCGGTGATCGAACGTACGCCCGAGTGCAGCACCTGGTCGGCCATGCCGAAGGCGTCGGCGAAGGTGGTCCGCTCATTGGCGACGCGGAACAGGTTCTGGTTCGGAATGACGATCAGGGTGTCGACATAGCGCTGCAGCTCGGCGATGCCCGCGTCGGCCAGGCGCATGCGGTGACGCCCTTCGAAGGTGAAGGGCTTGGTCACCACACCGACCGTCAGGATGCCGCGATCGCGCGCGCATTTGGCGATGATCGGCGCGGCGCCCGTTCCGGTGCCGCCGCCCATGCCGGCGGTGATGAAGACCATGTGCGCGCCTTCCAGGTGCGCGTGGATTTCGTCGGCGCTCTCCTCGGCGGCGTTCATGCCGACCTCGGGATGGGCGCCCGCCCCCAGGCCCTGGGTGATCGTCTCGCCCAGCTGGATGCGGCGGTCGGTCTTGGCGAAGCTGAGGTGCTGGGCGTCGGTGTTGGCGACGACGAACTCGACCCCCTCCAGCCCGGCATCGATCATGTTGTTGACGGCGTTGCCGCCCGCCCCGCCGACGCCGAACACGACGATGCGGGGTTTCAGTTCAGTGTTCTCGGGACGCACCAGCGACAGGGACATGTTGTTTTCCGACCTTCATTGCCCTCGTCCGCAGCCTCGACGCGCGCTTCCCCGCAAGCACATGCCGATTCCGGACAACCTTAATGAAGGGGCCATCAAGGTTAAGGGTTGGTTATCGCTAGCGTGAGTCGGCCCGGAACACAGGGAATTCCGAAGCTTGGCCGTGGATTTCCCACAGCTTCGCGACGTCGAGGGGCAAAGAAAAAGGGCGGCTCCCGACGGAGCCGCCCTCAATCCTTAGGTGTCCGTCGTTCTTAGAACGGCCACAGGCTGCCGCTCGGGCGGAAGTTGAAGCCGATGTTGAAGCGACGACCGTAGGGGTCGAAGGTGTTGACGAAGCCGAGGTACTGCGGCGGCTGCTCGTCGAACACGTTGGTCATGCCGACCCGCAGCGTCAGGTCGTCACGCACGTTGTAGCGGACGGCCAGATCGTGGCGGGTGAAGCTGCCGGTGCGGAACCACTCCACCGGACGCGCATCCAGGTTTCCGCCGGGCAGCACGTCCCGGTACTCGAAGAGATCCTGCGAGGACTGCCAGTCGACGGTCCAGGTGATCGCCAGCGGCTCGACCGGCTGCCAGGTCAGGCGCGAGACGATATCCATGCGCGGATAGGTCAGGCCGGTGGTGGCGTCGGTGAAGTCGGTCGGATCGTTCGGGTTGTTGTAGAAGTTCTGCTCGATCAGCCACAGTCCGCCGAGGCTGTAGTTGAACCGGCCGAAGTCCCGTCCGAACAGGTCGTAGGAGTCGAAGGCGTAGTTGACCTGGAAGTCCAGACCGCGGGTTTCGCGCTTCAGACGGTTGAACGGCCGCAGGATGAAGCCGCCGATGTCGTCTCCGTTGGGTCCGCCGACCTTGAAGTTGCGATACAGGTCGCCGGCCTGATTGTTCGGATCGTTCCGGAACACGTTATCGCAGGTGATCGGGTTCAGCTCATCGTTGCTGACGCAGTCGTTGGCGACCTGCTGACCGCTGAAGAAGGTGATCACGTCCTCCATTTCGATCTCATAGTAGTCGAGAACGATCGAGAGGCCTGGCGTCCAGCGCGGCTGCAGAGCAATCGAGAAGGTGAACGATTCGGCCGTTTCCGGTTGCAGATCAGGGTTGCCGCCCAGCACCGAAGCGATGCCGCTGCCATAAACGGGCAGGTAGTCATCGTCCTGGGTCGCCGTGGTGCTGCCGAAGTCGTACGGATTGCCGTTGGGAGACACAACACCCTTCTGGGTGGCCAGCGCGGTGCAGTTCTTGATCCGGTTGGCCTGGGTCTCGGCGTCGGTCAGTCCGGCGATCACCGTGGTCGAGCACGGATCGACGAAGTTGTTCACGAAGGTCTGGCCGAACGGCTGGAAGTTCTCGCCCAGGCTCGGCGCGCGGAACGAGGTGTTGAACGACGATTTGAAGGTGATGTCGCGGACCGGGCGATAGATCAGATTGACGCCATAAACGTCGCCTTCGCCGGAAGTCGTATAGTCAAAGTGGCGATACGAACCGCTGAGCTCGGCGAATTCGCCCAGCCAGTGATCACGCAGCAACGGCACGGCGACTTCGCCGAAGAACTCCTTCGTCTCATAGGAGACTCCCGGCAGATCGGCGCCGGTGTTCAGCAGCAGGAAGCGACCGGCCGTGTCTCGGTCGCGGCCCACGGCCTCGGTGAACTCCTTGCGATATTCCGCGCCCAGGGCGAAACCGATCGGTCCGGCGCCCCAGAAGTCCCACAGCTCGCCGGAGAAGGAGGCCACGGCGGCGTCCTGCTCGTTGGTTTCCAGGACGTTGATCGCCGCGTCGATGTAATTGAGGGCGGCTTCGCTCTGGTTACCGGCGCCGAAGACGTTCAGCGGCACGCAGCCG
>CAXBPJ010000031.1:0-9381 GCA_963977325.1 uncultured Brevundimonas sp.
CTGCTGCGGGAAAAGGGAGACGTCGTCCGCTGGGAGCCTCTGTTCTTCGACTGGTTCGCCGGCTTCTCCTCTTCCGAGCGCGCCCTGCGCGGCCTCCGCCGCGCCGCCTGGCAGGGCGAGGTCTTCGACGCCTTCCGCTTCGCCCTATTCGAGCACGAACCCGATCGGCCGGAGCGGCTCGAAAACCCTGTGTTCGCTCGGCCCGAACCGCAAGAGATGCTGATCGATGAGGTCGAGACGATCTGGGCGGCCATCGATCAAACCGACGACTGGGGGCCGCTCAACGAAAAGCTGGTGCGGATCGAGGCGGCGCGTGTCGCCTATGACTTCACGGCCTGAACCGGCGCGCAAATCTCCACACACCTTCGCGCCAACACCTCTGTCGAGTCCCACAGACGCGCCAGCGCATTGGCGCCATCCAACACCAGCGGAACCTCAGTGCAGCCGGCGATCAGGCAGACGGCGCCCTGCCCGACCAGTCGCGCCGCCAGCGCCGCCATGTCGGCACGCGCCTCCGGGCCGACATCCCCCGCCTTCACCCCGGCGATCAGTCGCCCGCGCCGTCTCCGCCACCATGTCGATCAAGGTCAGGCCGGACGCCGCCTCGATCTCGGGGCGATGCTGGTGAGCGGTGTTGCAAGGCATGGCGAGCACTTCGGCCCCCAGATCGCGCAGCCGCGCAGCCATGCGCCCCAGCTCCGCGCCGGCGCCTTCGGGGTCCGCATGTCGGTCAGGCACGCGGGGATTGAGGTCCATCACCACCCGGATGTGATCGCCGTCGGAGGCGGCCGGGGTCGCGGCCTGCAGCTTGGTCAGAAAATCCACCGTCGCCGCCGGACCCATCCCGCCCAGCACCCCCAGGACCCGTCGCGTCACGCGCCGCAATCCCAGGTTCCAGCCAGCTCGGCCCGGCCGCCGTCATGCATGACGGTCAGGGTCGCGTCCCAGGCGCGGGTCTCAGTTCGCGACGGCGTCCCTTCGCCCGGGGCGCGGACAATCCCGATCGTCAGGCCGCCGTCCCCGCGAAACGATCCGCCCTCGGCCAGGGCGTCGTAGCCGCCGGCCTCGGTCCGCGTGACAAGGACCAATCGCCCGTCGAGCTTCACCGCGCCCTCGGCCCGCACCTCGTCGCGCGGATCGGCCGTGGCCACGAACAGCGTCT
The DNA here is from genome assembly GCA_963977325.1 of uncultured Brevundimonas sp. Lineage (GTDB taxonomy): Bacteria > Pseudomonadota > Alphaproteobacteria > Caulobacterales > Caulobacteraceae > Brevundimonas. The sequence continues at coordinate 1,163 of CAXBPJ010000031.1, forward strand.
GCTCGTCGGCGCTGAAGCCGCAGCCGAGGCCTGGCTCCACCACCGTCGAGAACTCATCGAACACCATCGGCTGAAGGGTGGGAGAAGTCTCCGAGAGCTCTGACGCCGGCGCGGTTTCGGCGCCCTCGGTCGCCGCGGATCCTGGCGGTCTTTCGGCCGCATCGGCGGGCGGCTCGGCCTCGGCGCAGGCGGCAAGGCTCATAACGGCGGCGATGGCGATCCACTTCATCGGGGGGCTCCTGTGTGCGGGTCTCAGCCTAACGTCTCGACGCCGCCACCGGAACCGGCGTCACAGCAACGCCAGCTCCAGTTCACCATGATAGCCGGCCAGGCCCTGGGCCCCGCCGGTGTGCAGGAACACCACCCGCTCGCCCTCGAACCGTCCGGCGCGAGCCAGAGCGATCAGCCCCTTCATCGCCTTGCCGGTATAGACGGGATCCAGCAGCAGCCCCTCAGTCCGGGCCGCGAGGGTCAGGGCGTCAATCACGCCCTGGTCGATCAGGCCATAGCCCTCGCCGACATAGTCGCAGTCGGCCACGACCATCTCCGCCGACACCGCCGCCGGACGACCGAGTTTCGCCGCCGTTTCGCGAGCGAGTTTGAGAACATTCTCCTCCTGCTTCGCCTTGGGCGCCCGCACCCCGATGCCCAGCACGGGAATGTCCGCGCCCATCACCGCCAGCCCCGCGACCAGCCCGGCGTGCGTGCCGGCGCTGCCCGTGCCGGTGACGATCCGGTCGATCTGCAGGTCGAGCTCATCGGCCTGAACCACCAGTTCGCGCGCCGCGTCGACATAGCCCAGAGCCCCGACGGCGTTCGAGCCGCCGCCGGGAATCACATAGGGTCGCCCGCCCGCCGACCGAACGTCATCGGCCGCCCGCTCCAGCTCGGCCGCCATGTCCGAGCCACCCGGCACGAATCGGATCTCCGCCCCCATCAGCCGGTCCAGCAGCACATTGCCGTTGCCGACATAGTCGACCGCCTTGGACCCCGTCCGCTCTTCCAGGATGACCGCGCAGTTTAGGCCATGCTGGGCCGCCGCCGTCTGGCGGACGTGGTTGGACTGGACCGCGCCCTGGGTCACCAGGGTGTCGGCGCCCTGTTCGAAGGCCTCGCCCAGCAGGAATTCCAGCTTGCGCGTCTTGTTGCCGCCGCCCGCCAGGCCCGTGCAATCATCACGCTTGACCCAGAGGTCGACGCCCAGTTCGTCGCTCAGCCGCGGCAGGGGATGCAGCGGCGTCGACAGATGCGCCAGACGGACACGGGGAAAGCGGGCGAGGTGCATGGATCGGGCTCCTGTGGAGGGTCGCCAGCGCCCTAGCACGGGCCGCGCCCTCCCCCCAGCGGCGAACCCGGTAACGGAATCCGGACATGGGCGTTATGGTCGTTCGACAGCTTGACCGTAAACGGGGACGCCATGCGTCGCTTCACTCTCTGGACCATCCTCCTGCTGACGCTCGGAGCCATTCTCGCCGGGGCCGGCTACTGGGCCTACTGGAACGCCTATGCCCGGTTCCAGCCGGTGACCGTGGCCGAGAACGCCGCCGAGATCGAGGCGCTGCTGAACCGTGCGGTCTGGCTGTCCGACGCCGGCGGCGACCGGCCGGTGTGGTTCGTCGGCTACCGCGACGGCGGCATGGCCGACCGCTATCAGACCGAGGAGTTGCCCAAGCTGAAGGCGGCGGGCCTGGAGCCACGGGTGATCCTGTTCGCCCGCCCCGATGTGCAAGGGCAGTCGCAGTCCACGGCCGCCGAGCGGTCCACGATCGCCGCCCTGTGGCTGACGCGGGATCAGGGGTTGTATCGCCGCTGGATGGAGACGCCGGTCACCAACTGGACGGCCCAGGGCGTGCCGCCGGCCGGCGGCGATCTAGCCCGAGACGCCGTGGTCGAGGCCTCGCGCGACTTCGCCGAGGAGTTGAGAGCGCTGCTGGAGCCGTCCGATCTGCCCGAGGGCTGGCCTCTGGTGATCTGGCGCGACGAGCAGGGCTTCATGAAGGCTTGCGCCTGCGCCAGCCGCCGGTCCTGGCCCTTCGTCCGCGACGATGTCGGCGCGCCCGACCAGGCCGCCGCACCGACGCCCGCGCCGCTGCCGACCGAAACGACGCCGCCGGCCGACCCGTCGTCACCCCTGCCCTATCCGGAGGTGTCGCCGCTGGCCCCCGACCAGCCGGTGGGCATTCCGCCTGTCCAGCCGTCCGCTCCAGGCGCGGCGCCGGCGCCAAAGGCCTCTAGCCCATCCTCGCAGCCCCGCCCCCAACGCCCGGCCGCAGAGCCCGCGCCCACCGGCCCGCGCCCCGCGCCCAAGGCCCAGACCCAGGACGACTCCACCTTCTTCTGAGGCCCTAGAGGTCGCGGCAGATGGCGATCAGCCGGTCGACGTCGTCCCCGTCCTGATACAGGCCGAAACCGAAGCGGATGACGTCGTCGCGCACGTCGGTGATGACGTCGCGGGCCAGCAAGGCCGCCCGCCAGTCCGCCGCCCGGGGATGTCGGAGCGCCAGGAACCGCGCCCGCGCCGCCTCGCCCTCGACCGGATTGAGGATCGTCGCCTCGCTCAGCGCTCCGGCCTGTTCGCTGGTCAGGGCCGTCTGCAACCGGGTCGCCAGCCCGCGCGCATGGGCGGCGACATCGGCCGTGGTCAGGCCCGCTTCGTCCAGCATCGAGCGCACCGCGTTGAACCGGTACAGCGCCGTCGGATCGAAGGTCGCGCCCCACAACCGCCCGGCGTCACGGACGTATTTCACCCCGCCTGGCGGCCCGGTCAGGTCCCCGAACTCGGCGTACCAGCCGGTCACCACTGGCCGCTCGCAGAATCCCGGCGGCGCGTGGAGCAGGCCCGCACCCTCGCCCGACATGGCGTATTTGTAGCCGCCCGCGACATAGAACAGCCGGTCGCACACGCCGGAGAGGTCGGTCGGCGTGGCCATGAAGCCGTGATAGCCGTCGATCAGCACCCACGGGCCCGCCGGGCCGCCAGGGCCGCTAGGTCCTCCAGCCGGTCGAACACCTGTCCGGTCTTGAAGAACACCTGGCTGACCACGATCCAGTCGTGCTCGCCCGCCCCCGCCGCGGTCAGAAAGCGGTCCGCGAAGCTGTCGAACGGCTCAAGCGGAACCCGATCGACCGTCGCCAGCCCCGCCTCCACCCAGCGCTCGGCCTGTCGTCGGAAGCTGTGGAATTCGCCATCGCTGGTGAGAATCCGTACCGGCCGCCGCTCGATCCCGGAAAACAGGCGCAGCAGGAAGTCGTGGGTATTGGGCGAGAACACCACCGTGTCGCTGGACGGCAGGTTCAGCTCCGCCGCCACATGGGCCCGGGCCTCGGGCACGACGGTCTCGAACAGCATGTCCCACTTGCGGTCGGCGAAGCGGTTCGCCTCCTCCCAGGCCCGCGCCTGGGCCGCCTCGCTGACGTCAGGCCACAGATGATGGCTATGCGCCGCGAAGTGCAGCCGCTCGGGATCGAGCGCCAGGGCGCGAGAGAAGAGGTCTTTGCGCGCGGTCATAGCGGCTTTCCGAACATGGAGGCGGTGACCGGCAATGCCGCGTTCAGGATGCGAAGAACGCGCACGCGATCCGACAGAACCTCGAAGTAGATGTTGTAGGCGCCGTGGACCCACCGTCGGACGGCGGGATGGACCCCGCTTACAGGCGCGCGGTTAGGCCACTGGCCCAAGGACAGGGCGGCATCGGAAATTTCGTCGAGGAAGCTGTCGGCGCGCAGCGGATTATCCCGGGCGATATAGTCGCCGATGGCTTCCAGGTCTGACTGGCTTTCGGGCGAAAACTCGACCCTCACCGACCCCGCCCGCGCGCCTCGGCCATGGCGGCGTACTTCGCCTTCAACCGATTGACGACGACATCCACGTCTTCGCCCGGCCCGCTATTCCTGGCGTCCTCCAACATCTGATGGAGTCGCTCGGGTGACGCCGGCTCGGCGGTTCGGCTGTAGAGCCAGTTGGCAAGAGCGTCGCTGACCACGTCAGCTTCGCTGGCGTAGTCGCCCGAGGCCACGGCGGCGCGCACGCCGGCGACCAGGCGATCCGGCACTTCGGCTTCGATCTTGGCCAGACGTGTCATCTCAGGCTCCTCGCACCGAGTGTCCGCCACCACCGCGCCTTTCGCAAGGCCAGTCATCGCGCTCAATCAGCGAGCGACCGCGTCGCTCGCGATAGCGCCCTAAACAAGAGCCCCGTGGCAGTGCTTGAACTTGCGACCCGACCCGCACGGGCAGTCCGAGTTCCGACCCGTGCGCTCCCAGCCCGCCGGCAGCATGGAGGCCGGCAGTCGGGCCCGGTCGTCGCCCTGCAGCGCGCCTTCCGGCAGCTGGGCGGCCGGGTGCGCCATCTCGTTCTCGCCGGTTTCGGGATTCAGATGGATTTCCTTGAACTCCGGCATCTGCGGCGGCGGCTCGAAGCGGAACTCCACCGTCGATAGCCAGCGGGTCACGTTCTGACGCAGCTGGGTCAGCAGCGTCTCGAACAGCGAAAAGGCTTCGGTCTTGTACTCGTTCAGCGGATCGCGCTGGGCGTAGCCGCGCAGGCCGATGACCCCGCGCAGATGGTCCAGATGCACCAGATGCTCGCGCCACTGCATATCGATCATCTGCAGCAGGAACTGCCGCTCCAGGCTGCGCATCTGGCCGGCGCCGATCTGGCCTTCGCGCTCGGCGGCGCGGGCGTCCGAGGCGGCGCGCAGCCGCTCCTCGATCTCCTCATTGGAGACACCTTCCTCGGCGGCCCAGTCGCGCACGGGCACGTCCAGGCCCAGCACCGACTTCACGCGCTCGTCCAGACCCTCGATGTCCCACTGCTCGGCATAGGCCTGGGGCGGCATGTGCTTGTCGACCAGGTCCGAGATGGTGTCGTGGCGGAATTCGGTGGTCAGCTCCGACATGTCCTCGGCGTCGAGGAACTCCTGGCGCTGTTCGAAGACCGCCTTGCGCTGATCGTTCACCACGTCGTCGTATTTCAGCAGGTTCTTGCGAACCTCATAGTGCTGCTGTTCGACCCGCTCCTGGGCCTTCTTGACCGCGCCGTTCAGCCACGGGTGACTGATCGCCTCGCCCTCGGCCACCTTGAAGGTGCGCATGATCGAATCCAGCCGGTCGCCGGCGAAGATGCGCAGCAGGACAGGAAGAACTTCGACACGCCCGGGTCGCCCTGCCGGCCCGTCCGGCCGCGCAGCTGGTTGTCGATCCGACGGCTCTCGTGGCGTTCGGTGCCCAGCACATATAGGCCGCCGGCGGCCAAGGCTTCGGCCTTCTTGCCCGCGATCTCGGCCTTGATCTTTTCCTCTTCGCCCAGCTCCAGCTCGGGCGTGACCTCCACGCCCACGCCGCGCTGCTCCTGGCGCCAGCGCTGCATGCGCATTTCCAGGTTGCCGCCCAATTGGATGTCGGTGCCACGGCCGGCCATGTTGGTGGCGATGGTCACCGCGCCGGGTAGGCCCGCCTCGGCGACGATGAACGCCTCCTGCTCATGCTGGCGCGCGTTCAGGACGTTATGCGGAACGCCCTGGCCGCTGCGGGTCTCGGAGGTAAAGGCGCCGTCGCCCAGCTTTTCCAGCAGCTTCACGCCCAGGGCGTCGTTGGTCAGCTCATAGCGGGTCCAGATCGTCTTGAAGCGATTGCCGGCGATGTCTCGGGCCTGCTGCTCATGGGCGGCGCCCAAGCGCATCACCTCGACCTCCCAGGCGTAGGTCTGCAGCAGTGTAGACAGCTGTTCGGACTTCTCGATCGACACCGTGCCGACCAGGATCGGCTGACCCGCCACGTGCCGGTCGGCGATCAGCTGGACGATCGCGGCGTTCTTCTCTTCGTAGGTCCGATAGATTTCGTCGTCGTGGTCGACGCGCTGGATCGGCCGGTTGGTCGGAATCTCCAGCACGTCCATCTTGTAGATGTCGTGGAACTCCTGGGCCTCGGTCGCGGCCGTGCCGGTCATGCCCGACAGCTTTTCGTAGAGGCGGAAGTAGTTCTGGATCGTCACCGAGGCCAGGGTCTGGTTCTCGGGCTGGATCTTGACGTCCTCCTTGGCCTCGATCGCCTGATGCAGCCCCTCGGACAGGCGGCGGCCCTGCATCATCCGGCCGGTGAACTCGTCGATCAGGATGATCTCGCCACCCTTGATGATGTAGTCCTTGTCGCGGGTGTAGAGGGTGTTGGCGCGGACCGCCTGGTTGACGTGGTGAACCAGCGTCACGTTCGCCGCGTCGTAGAGGTCCAGCGTGCCTTCGGTCAGGTAATTCCCGGCCTTCAGCATGTCCTCGATCTTTTCCGAGCCCAGCTTTTCGTCGAGGTCGTAGGTGTCCTTGTCCTTGATCAGCTCCTTCACCAGCCCGTCGACGATCTTGTAGAGGTCGGAACGGTCCTCGGTCGGACCCGAGATAATCAGGGGCGTGCGCGCCTCGTCGATCAGAATGGAGTCCACCTCGTCGACGATGGCGAAGTGGTGCGGGCGCTGCACCATCTCGCGCCGGTCATAGACCAGGTTGTCGCGCAGATAGTCGAAGCCGAACTCGTTGTTGGTGCCATAGGTGATGTCGGCGGCGTAGGACTGCTGGCGCTGGCCTTGCGACAGGCCGTTGACGATGACGCCGACCTCCATGCCCAGGAAGCGATAGACCCGGCCCATCCACTCGGCGTCGCGCCGGGCGAGGTAGTCGTTGACGGTGATGACGTGCACGCCCTTGCCGGTCAGGGCGTTCAGATAGACCGGCGCCACCGCGACCAGGGTCTTGCCCTCGCCGGTGCGCATCTCGGCGATGCCGCCCTCATGCAGGATCATGCCGCCCACCAGCTGGACGTCATACTGGCGCTGACCCAGCACCCGCTTGGAGGCCTCACGCACCAGGGCGAAGGCCTCGTTCAGCAGCTTGTCCAGGCTCTCTCCGCCCGCGTGCCGATCCCGCAGGGTGTCGGTCATCATGCGCAGTTCGTCGTCGGACAGCGCCTCGAACTTGGGCTCCAGGGCGTTGATCTTCTGCACCTGCGACTTGAGCGCGGGCGAGACTTAAGCACCGGCCTTATCCGTGTCAACGCGAGGGCCTTGAAACGCCCGCGCGGCGGGCTTCGAGAGGCTAGGGAGACCGTCATGCGCCGAACCTTCGTCCTGACCGCCGCCGTTCTCGCCACCTTGAGCGTGGCCGCTTGCCAGCGCGTCGACGGCGACGCCGGCCGACCGCCCGAGCCCGGCGATCGCGCCGTCGCTCGCGTCGACGGCCGTCCCATCTGGACTTCTGACGTCCGTCGCGAAGCCGTGGCCCAGGGCCTGATCGGTCAGGGCGACGCGCTGGAGCCGTCCTCGGCCCTGTTCTCGCGCGTGCTCGATGAAGTGATCGACCAGAAGCTGCTGGCCCGCGAAGCCGAACGCCGAAACTTAGATGACGACCCGGCCACCCAGCGCCGGCTGGAGGCGACGCGCGAGCGCATCCTGGCCGATCTGCTGGTCGAGGATGTCATTGACGGCGCCGTCACCGATGAGGCGATCGAGGCGCTGCACCGCGAGCAGTTGCGCCAGTTGCAGACCAGTGAGGAGCTGAAGGTCCGCCTGATCCTGACCGCCACCCAGGCGGAGGCCGAGGCCGTGCGCGGCCTGGTCGCCGCCGGTGCAGGTTTCGCCGCCGTCGCCGCCGAGCGCTCGATCGACCCGGCCACCCGCGCCTCGGGCGGCGATCTCGGCTGGACCACGCTGGATGTGCTGCCCGAGACCTACGCCGCCGCCCTGACCACGGCCCGGGCCGGGCTCCGTCCCCCCGCCGATCGAGACCGAGGACGGCTGGGCGGTTCTGACCATCGAGGACCGCCGCGCCGAGGCGCCGCCCACCCTGGATCAGGCCCGGCCCCAGATCGTGCGCTACCTGACCTATGAACGCGTTCGCCAGCTGCTGGAACAGCTGCGCGGCCGCGCCGAGATCGAGCCCCTGACCAACGACGCCGCCCCCGCCGTCCCGGCCGCGAAAGCGCCTGCGGCCAAGGACGCCGCATGAGCCGCCCGCCCAAGGACAGGTCGCCGCTCTCGGCCCAGAGGCTGGAGCGCGCCGTCGGCAAGGCGCTCGACCCCTTCGCCCAGGTCCTGAAACGACCGGCCACGCCCGGCAAGCCCGGCCTGGCCGTCTCGCCGCTGGCCGTGCCCTTCCCCGCCATCGCGCCCATCGCCGGGTGCGAGATGGCCACCGCCCGCGCAGGCTTCTACAAGCACGCGCGCGACGACCTGC
>CAXBPJ010000032.1:0-9337 GCA_963977325.1 uncultured Brevundimonas sp.
TTAAGGGTCCGCGCCTTCCGGATGGACAAGCCTTTCACGAGGCGAGACCGACCGGGCCCAGATGGCGGAATTGGTAGACGCGCTGGCTTCAGGTGCCAGTGGCTGAAAGGCCGTGGAGGTTCGAGTCCTCTTCTGGGCACCATTTTCAAACGGCGCCGTGTCCCCGGATACGGCGCCGTTTTTGGTTTGGGGCCGCCGTCCGCTACTGACACAGCGAAGATTCGGCTAAGGACAGGCGCATGACCATTCATCTGCACAGAGGCGACCTGCCCGATGGCCTGGATCTGGGTTCCGAGGTGGCGGTGGATTCCGAGACCCTGGGCCTGCGCTTTCGCCGCGACCCGCTGTGCGTGGTCCAGCTGTCGGCCGGCGACGGCGACGCCCATGTGGTCCAGCTGGATCGCCGGACTTACGATTGTCCCAACCTGAAGCGCCTGCTGGCCGATCCGGGCTCGCTGAAAATCTTCCATTTCGGCCGCTTCGACATCGCCATGTTCCAGCTGCACCTGGGGGTCGACACCCGGCCGGTCTATTGCACCAAGATCGCCTCCAAGCTGGCGCGCACCTATACCGACCGGCACGGCCTCAAGGACGTCGCCCGCGAGATGGCCGGCGTGGACCTGTCCAAGGCCCAGCAGTCCTCGGATTGGGGCGCCGAGACGCTCAGCCCCGAGCAGCTGGCCTATGCCGCGTCCGACGTCCTGCATCTGCACGCCATCAAGGGGCGGCTGGACATGATGCTGGCGCGTCAGGGGCGCACCGAACTGGCCCGCGCCTGTTTCGACTTCCTGCCCGTCCGCAGCCGCCTCGACCTCGAGGGCTGGGACGAGGTGGACATCTTCGCCCACAGCTGATGGCCGACACCGACGCGCCCTCTCCCGATCCCGACGACGCGGCCAGCCGCCGCGCGGCCGACGAAGCGCGCGTGGCCAAGGCGGCCGAGGCCTGGCGCGCCCGCTCGCGCCGGGTCCACTGGTTCCGCCGGGTGCTGCCGATCGTCATTCTGGTGCTGGGCGGAGCGGTGCTGGCCTGGATCGTCGGGCGGTCGGTGATCTCCGGCATCCAGCGCGACCAGGAAGCCCAGGAGGTCAAGCTGGCCAATCCGCGCTTCCAGGGCCAGGACGAACAGGGCCGCGCCTTCATCATCGGGGCCCAGCAGGCGGTGCGCGACCCGGCCACCGGTCACTTCCGGCTGGACGGGCCTCTGGTGCGTCTGGACCTCAGCCCGGGTCAAAGTTCGGAGCTGTCCGCCGGCCACGGCATCTATGACGAGGCCAACAAGAATCTGATTCTGCGCGACCGCGTGCGCATCGCCGACGCCCAGTCCGACATGACCTTTGTCACCCCCGAGGCCGTCGTCGACACTCAGACCGGCGTGGTCACCGGCGACAAGGGCATCGAGGGCTCGGGACGCATGGGACAGATTTCGGCCCAGTCCTTCACCATTTCCGACCAGGGTCGTCGGGTTACGTTCAGGGGAGACGGTGATAACAAGGTCACCAGCACTTTGAATCTGGCCGAAACACCCTAGATCGGTCGGCGAACGGACGAATCCCTGATGAAACGCACCTCCCTGGCCGTGGCCGTCGCGATCGCGCTGCTCGCCTCCGGCGCCGCGGCCCAGATCGATCCGGGCGGCGGCCCGATCGGCGTCAACGGCGATGCGCTGGATCGGGATCAGGAGGCCGGTCGCATCTCCTACATCGGCCGGGCCGAGGTCACGCAAGGCGACAATCGGCTGCGGTCGGACCGCATCGACGCCTATTCCGAGGGCGACGGCGAGGGGCTGGGCAGCGGCGTCGACCGCATCGAGGCCATCGGCAACGTCTATTTCGTCACCCCGGAACAGACCATGCGCGGCGACCGCGCCGTCTTCGTGGTCGCCACCAACACCATCACCGTGACCGGCGACGTAATCCTGAGCCAGGGCCGCAACGTCATCACCGGCTCGCGCCTGACCTATAACACCGAGACCGGCCGCGCCCGGATGGAGGGCGCACCGACCGCCGCGGGCAATCGCGTTCGCGGGGTCTTCTATCCCGAAGGCGAGAACTGAGGTCCGGGTGGCGCGCAAGGAGCTGTCCGCCCTGAACCTCGATACCGCCCCGGCGCCGGCTGGAGCGACGGTCGTGGCCGAGGCCGGCGCCCCCGCGGCCGCCGAACCTGCCCGCACCGGACTTCGCGTCGAGGGCGTTGGACGTTCCTTCGGCGCTCGCCAGGTGGTCAAGAACGTCTCCCTGCGCGTCGAGCGCGGCGAGGTCGCGGGTCTGCTGGGTCCCAATGGGGCGGGCAAGACCACCTGCTTCTACATGATCACCGGCCTGATCGCCCCCGACTATGGCTCAATCTGGTTGGACGGGGTCGAGATCACCAAACAGCCGATGTACCAGCGCGCCCGCATGGGTGTCGGCTATCTGGCCCAGGAAGCCTCTATCTTTCGCGGCATGACTGTGGAGGAGAATGTCCTGGCGGTCGTTGAACTGGCCGAAAAGGACGCGGCCGCAGCCCGGCGCGAAACCACGCGGCTGCTGGAGGAACTGCACATCGATCACCTGCGCGCGGCCCGCGCCACGGCGCTATCGGGCGGCGAGCGGCGGCGGGTGGAGATTGCGCGGGCCCTGGCTTCCAGACCCAGCTTCATGCTGCTGGACGAGCCGTTCGCCGGCATCGACCCCCTGGCCATCTCGGACATTCGCGAGTTGATCCGCTATCTGGCCGGCCAGGGCATCGGCGTGCTGATCACCGACCACAACGTCCGCGAAACGCTGGACATCATCGACCGCGCCGCCATCATCCATGCGGGCGAGGTGCTGTTCGAGGGCTCGCCCGATGAGGTGGTCTCCAACCCTGAAGTCCGCCGCGTCTATCTGGGCGACCTGTACGGCTGAGCCGTCAGTCCACGCACAGGGTCGCCGCCGGCTTGCCGTCCTCGACGCGGGTGAAACAGCCGAAGGGCACGGAGTTCGCCTGGCAGACGCCGGTGACCGGTCCTGAATTCATCCCCGCCCGCGCGCCGTCCGGGAGTCGGCAGTCGCCTGTGCATTGATCGCCATCGGTACATTGTTTGCCGGCGTCCGCGTAGGGCGTCACGCACATGTAGGACTGGAGCCGCCCCTGGCGCGTCCAGTTCCCGCCGCCCGCCTCGCATGAGGCCTGGTCGCCGGCCGCGACCGAGCGGTCGGGCCGGGGCGGCAGGGTTCCGGCGGTTTCCGCTCCCGAGGCGTCGGCGGAGCCTTCCACAGGCGCGCAGGCGCCTAAGGCGAGCAGGGCGGACAGGGCGAGGGCGGCGATCTTCATGGCGGTCTCCCGAGGGTTCGCGGGGACAATGCGTCAGGTCGCGCTTTCGTTCGCCGCCCGCTCTTAGACCGGCGTTAACTCTCGAAGGGCAGTCTCGCCAGCAAGTTTCGGGCCAGTCGGCCCGGCGAGGGGACGCGCGCCGTGATCGGTCAAAGGCTGGAGATCAGGCAGGGCCAGGGGCTGGTGATCACGCCGCAGCTGCAGCAGGCGATCAAGCTGCTGCAACTGTCGAACCTCGAGCTGGACGAGTTCGTCGAGGGCGAGCTGGAGCGCAATCCCCTGCTGCAACGCGACGACGGTCCGGAAGGCGGAGAGCCCGCGGGCGAGCGTTCCGAAGACCGGGTGGCGGAGTCCTCGCTCAGCGACGGCGAGGTCGAACTGGGCGACGGCGGCGCCGATCAGGCCGAGCGCGCCATGGACTCTGGCCACGACATTCACGCCGACGCCGCCCCCGGCGACCGAATGGCGGAGGCGGGCGAGGCCCAGCCGGGGCTGTCGGACTGGTCCGCCCTGGGGCGCGGCGGAGGTCTGCCGGACGATCTCGGCGACGACCGGGCCGACACCCGCGAAAAGAGCCTATGGGATCATCTGCACGACCAGGCCTCGGCCGCCGGCTTTTCGACGATCGAGCGCGGCATCGCCCTAGCCCTGATCGATCAGGTCGACGAAGGCGGTTATCTGCGCGGCGAACTGGCCGAGATCGCCGATCGCCTCGGCACGACCGTGGAGCAGGTCGAGGCCGTGCTGGCCGCCTGCCAAGGCTTCGAGCCGACCGGCGTCATGGCTCGCTCCGTGCCGGAATGCCTCAAGCTGCAGCTGATCGAGCGCAATCGTTTTGATCCGGCCATGGCCTGTCTGGTCGAAAATCTGGAGCTGCTGGCGCGCCGCGACTATCCGGGCCTGAAACGCGCCTGCGGCGTCGACGAGGACGACCTGTTCGACATGGTCGCTGAGCTCAAGGCCCTGACTCCACGCCCCGGCGCGGCCTTCGGCGGCGAGCCGGCCCAGACCCTGATCCCCGATGTCCATGTCCGCGCCGATCCGGCCGGCGGCTGGAAGGTCGAGCTGAACGCCGACACCCTGCCGCGCCTGCTGGTTGATCGCCGCTACCATGCCCAGATCGCCGGCAGCGCCCGGTCCGACACCGAAAAGACCTTCGTCGCCGATTGCGCGGCCCAGGCCAACTGGCTGGTGAAGTCCCTGGACCAGCGGGCGCGCACCATCCTGAAGGTCTCGTCCGAGATCGTGCGCCAGCAGGACGCCTTTCTGGCCTTCGGCATCGAATTCCTGAGGCCGCTGAACCTCAAGACCGTGGCAGACGCCATCGGCATGCACGAGTCCACCGTCAGCCGCGTCACCTCCGGCAAATACGTCTCGACTCCGCGCGGGGTGTTCGAGTTGAAGTTCTTCTTCACCGCCGCCCTGGCCAGCGCTAACGGCGGCGCCGCCCATTCGGCCGAGGCGGTGCGCCAGCGCATCAAGTCGATGATCGACGGCGAGGCGCAGGGCGGCGATGTCCTGTCCGATGATCGTATCGTCGACATCCTGAAGGAGGCCGGCGTCGACATAGCCCGCCGCACCGTCGCCAAGTATCGAGAAGCCTTGCGCATTCCTTCATCGGTCGAGCGCAAGCGAATGATGAGGCGCGCCTAACCAGGCAACCAGTCGAGGAACCGTGATCGGCGAATTTGCCCACGATCGCTTGACACCAAATCAGACCGGTCGCGTTCTATCGGCATGCAAGTCCAAGTCAGCGGCAAGCACGTGGATGTCGGCGAAGCGTTAGGCTCGCGCATCTCCCAGGAACTGGTCGACGGGGTCGGCAAATATTTTGAAAGGGGCGGCGAGAACGCCGAGGTCGTGGTGTCCAAGGACGGCCACGGCTTCAAGGTGGACTGCTGGGTCCGTCTGGCGTCCGGCCAAACGCTCGTGACCACCGGCCACGGCGGCGACGCCCAGGCGGCCTTTTCTGAGGCGCTGGACCGTCTCGAGACCCGGGTGCGCCGTTACAAGCGCCGGCTCAAGGATCACCACATTGGGCCAAAGCGCCTGTCGCCGGAAAAGGCCGAGAACGCAGCGCGTGATGTCGCCCGTTCGATTGTCCTGCGTGATCCCGAAACGGTCGAGGACTCCGATTTCGGCGAGGCGGGCAACCCCGATGAACCCCCGCCTGTCGGCATGGTCATCGCCGAGACCGAGGCCGAGATCCGCACCCTCACAGTCGGCCGCGCCGTGATGGAGCTCGACATGACCGGCTATCCCGTCGTGATGTTCCGCAATGCCGCTCACGGCGAGCTGGCGGTGGTCTATCGCCGGCCTGATGGCAATGTCGGCTGGATCGACCCGGCGCGGACCAATGGCGGGGCCAAGACCAACGGATCAAAGGCCAACTGAGCCCAAGACACCAAGAAGGCCCAGGAAATCCGCTTCCGGGGCCTTTTTGCTGTCCGCAGTCCGATCAGTGAACAGACACGGGAGCCAATTCGTGCGCCACGGCGGCGGCGAATGCGGTGTCGCGATCGATCATGACCGCTAGACGCTCGCCATCGGCGCCGTGCACGGCATACAGGGTCTGGTCGGGCTTGATATCGAGGCCCTCGACTGTCTCGACCGGGACCGCCCCCAAAACCTCGCTGGCGATGATTTCGCGCACGTACACCAGGTCGGGCGCGCCGAGGCCGCGAAAGTCCTTCTTGCTCATCATCGGCGTCATCTGACCGCCTCCTTACTCTGACTGAACGCCCGGCCTCGAGGGAAGGTTCGGCGGCCGGGAAGTCGCGGACGCTTCAAGCGGCCGCGATGGGAATACGCTGGACCGACGGTGCCCGCTCGGGCCGGACCAGAGAGACATGCAGCAGGCCGTGCTCCAATGCGGCCCCCTCGACCTCAAGACCGTCGGCCAGGACAAAGGCGCGCGTGAACCCACGTGCGGCGATGCCCCGATGCAGGAAGGCCTGCGGATCCTTGGCCTGATCTTCGCGCTTGCCGACGATGGTCAGCTGACGCCCCTCAAGAGTGATCGCCAGATCGTCGATGGTGAAGCCCGCCACCGCCAGGGTGATGCGCACCGACCGTTCGCCGATCTGTTCGACATTGTACGGGGGATAGCCCTCGGCCGCGGCCTTGGCGGCGCGGTCGATCAAGCTGCGGGTGTGGTCGAAGCCCAGCAGGAACGGGCTGTCGAGCATCAGGCGTGTGGTCATCGTGGCCCTCGCGGAGAAGCGACCGGAAACGGCGAGAGCGCCCCGTCATCGGCGACGCCTCGATGAAGTCATATGGGAGGGGGCGCGGCCCACGCCAAGCCTGTGCGGCAAAAGGAAACGGCCGCTCCCTTTAGGGAAGCGGCCGTTGTGGTGGAGCTAAGCGGAGTCGAACCGCTGACCTCTTGAATGCCATTCAAGCGCTCTACCAACTGAGCTATAGCCCCGGGCTTCTCTCCTGGAGGAGAAGGCCTGGTTCGCGCCGCCGTCCGACCGTTTCCGGAAGGGGGTGGCGCGAGGCGGCGGAACCTATGTCAGCGGCTTTCGCCGATCAAGCGGGTCCCACCGCTTTTTTTCGCGATCATCGATCGTCGTCGTCGTCCTTGCCGCCCTTGACGATCTCGTCGTCGATTCCGTCGTCGTCCTCATCCTCGATGAAGGGCACGGAATCGTCGTCATCCGACACATCGTCATCGTCGCCGTCGGTGGTGTTCATGCCGGATTCGTCGGCCGACTCGTCGGCATCGTCGTCGTCCGGCGTCAGGATCGGCTCATGGCCTTCCTGGTCGATCTCGGGAGCCGCGGGCGTGTCGTCCTCGTCCTCGTCGTCCTCGGCCTTCTTGTCCTTGACCTGATCCTCAGCCTCTTCGGCTTCCTCGGGCGCATAGCCCTTGCCGCGGCCACGACGAGCGCGCAGCGCCTCTTCGGGATCGAACTCGGCGTCGCACTTGGGGCAGTGGGCCGGCCGACGGTTCAGATCGTAGAATTTGGCCTGGCAGTTCGGACAGACCTGCTTGGCGCCCAGTTCGGGATTGGCCACGGCGGTACCTAGATGAAAGGTGGGGATCGGGGGCGGCTCCCTTGCCACCATGGCGGGCCGCTGTCAAAGCCCCGGACCTGATGAACGCCAAGCTTTCCGAGACATCCCACATCCTGACGGCGCGTCCGGCTTCCCCTTTGCGTGGTCGGGTGCGCGCGCCGGGCGACAAGTCGATGTCGCACCGCGCCCTGATCCTGGGCGCCATGGCGACCGGCGTCACGGAAATCGAGGGCCTGCTGGAGGGCGATGACATCCTGGCCACGGCGCGCGCGGTCGCGGCCTTCGGCGCCGGGGTCGAGCGCCTGGGTCCCGGACGCTGGCGCGTGACCGGGCGGGGCGGATTCCGCACCCCTGATGGGGCGATTGACTGCGGCAACGCCGGGACAGGCGTGCGTCTGCTGATGGGCGCGGCCGCCAGCTTCGATCTTCAGACCGTGTTCGACGGCGACGCCTCGCTGAGGAAACGCCCGATGACCCGGGTCACGGGCCCGCTCGCGGCCATGGGCGCGCGCTTCGACTGGCTGGAGCGCGAGGATCGCCTGCCGGTGCGCCTGACCGGCGGCGGGCTCGCGGGCGCGTCCTACCGCCAGACGGTGGCCTCGGCCCAAGTCAAGTCGGCGCTGCTGCTGGCCGGGCTGAACGCCGCCGGCGACACGGTGGTGGAGGAGCCGGAGAAGAGCCGCGACCACACCGAGCGCATGCTGCGGGCCTTCGGCGCCGAGGTCGCGGTCGAGCCGATAGGTGACGGCTGGCGCATTTCCCTGTCGGGCGGGCAAAGGCTGAGCGGCACGGCCGTGGCGGTTCCGGGCGACCCGTCTTCCGCCGCCTTTCCGCTGGCGGCGGGGCTGGTCGTCCCGGGCTCGGAGGTGACGGTTGAAAGGGTGATGCTCAATCCGCTGCGCACCGGCCTGTTCGAAACCTGGCGCGAGATGGGCGCCGACCTGACGATCTCGAACCGGCGCCAGACGGGCGGCGAAGAGGTCGGCGACATCACTGCCCGCCATTCCATGCTCCGGGGCGTCGACGTGCCCGAAGACCGCGCCGCCTCTATGATCGATGAGTATCCCATCCTCGCCGCTGTCGCGGCCTTCGCCGAGGGGCGGACCGTCATGCGCGGCATCGGTGAGATGCGCGTCAAGGAAAGCGACCGCATCGCCCTGATGGCTCGTGGCCTCGCGGCCTGCGGCGTGGCGGTGGAGGAGGAGCCCAAGGGGTTGATCGTCACCGGCTGCCCCGTGCGCGGCGGCGCCGTGATCGACACCGCCCACGACCACCGCATCGCCATGAGCCATCTGGTCCTCGGCCTTGCGGCGGAGGAGTCTGTGGGCGTCCGCGACCCCGAGATGATCGCCACCAGCTTTCCTGGGTTTGTGGAGCTAATGCGCACCCTGGGCGCTGAGGTCGAAGGAGAAGAGCGCGCATGAGTTTCGTCATCGCCGTCGACGGCCCGGCCGCCTCGGGCAAGGGCACCATCGCCGCCCGACTGGCGGCCCACTACGGCCTGCCGCATCTGGACACCGGTCTTCTGTACCGCGCCGTCGGATTGGCCGTGCTGGCCGCTGGGGGCGATCTGGACGACGCCGCCTCGGCGGCGGGCGCGGCCGAAGGGCTGGATGTCGCCGTCCTCGCCGACGACCCGCGCCTGATCGATCGGGGCGCGGGCGAGGCGGCCAGCCGCGTCGCCGGCCATCCGGCGGTGCGCGCCGCCCTGCTAAAGTTGCAACAGGACTTCGCGCGCCAGCCGGGCGGGGCGGTTCTGGATGGGCGAGACATCGGCACGGTGATAGCGCCCGACGCCGTCGCCAAGCTCTATGTCACCGCCGCACCCGAGGTTCGCGCCCGGCGCCGTTGGACCCAGCTGACAGGGCGCGGCGAGGTCATCGCCTTTGAAGACATGCTGGCTGACATCGTGCGCCGGGACGAACGTGACGCCGGCCGGGGCGCGGCGCCCATGGTCCAGGCCGAAGACGCGGTCTTGCTGGACACGACCGATCTGGGTATAGACGCCGCCTTCGATGCG
>CAXBPJ010000033.1:0-9251 GCA_963977325.1 uncultured Brevundimonas sp.
TGTTGGGCAACACCTATCACCTGATGCTGAGGCCTGGGCCGGAGCGGATGCAGCGCTTGGGGGGCCTGCACAAATTCATGCGTTGGGACCGGCCGATCCTGACCGATTCAGGCGGTTTCCAGGTGATGAGCCTGTCGGGCATCTCGAAACTGACCGAGGAGGCGGTGACCTTCTCCAGCCACATCGATGGCTCCAAACACGTCCTGACGCCCGAGCGGTCGATCGAGATTCAGGCCGACCGCCTGGGCTCGGACATCGTCATGCAACTGGACGAATGCGTCGCCTGGCCGGCCGAGGCGGCGCGGGCGCGCGAGGGGATGGAGCTGTCGGCGCGCTGGGCGCTGCGGTCGAAGATTGCGTTTGGCGCGCGTGACGCCCAGGCCCTGTTCGGCATCCAGCAGGGCTCGACGTTCCAGAACCTGCGGCAGGAATCTTCAGACCGGCTGCAAGAAATCGGGTTCGACGGCTACGCCATCGGCGGGCTGGCGGTCGGCGAAGGGCATCAGGCCATGTGCGAGGTGCTGGACTATGCGCCCGAGATGCTGCCGGCCGAGCGGCCGCGCTATCTGATGGGGGTCGGCAAGCCGATCGATCTGGTCGAGGCGGTGCGGCGCGGGGTCGACATGTTCGACTGCGTCCTGCCGACCCGGGCCGGCCGCCACGGCCAGGCCTGGACCTGGTCCGGGCCGATCAATCCGAAGAATGCGCGGTTCGCCGAGGATGACAGTCCGCTCGACCCCGCTGTCCCCTGCCCGGCCTCGACCGACTACAGCCGTGCCTATCTGCACCATCTGATCCGGGCCGACGAGATCCTCGGCAAGGTGCTGCTCAGCTGGCACAACATCGCCTTCTTCCAGGCCCTGACCGCCGCCATGCGCGCCGCCATCGCCGAGGGTCGTTTCGAACAGTTCCGGCGCGATTTCCACGCGGGTCTGGAGGGGTAGGCCGGGAACCGAGGCGCCGGACCGGGGCTTGAGGCTGCGGATAGCCGCTGGAGACCCTCTGATGATCCGCTCCCTGCTGATCGGCCTGGTCGCGGGCCTTCGCTCAATGACGCCGCTGGCCGCCGCCTCCCTGTCGGTCGCCGCCCACCCCGAGCGGGACACCGGGGCGCCACGTATGATCGGCAAGCCCCTGGCGCGCGCCGGAGTCCTGGCCATGGCCGCGGGCGAACTGCTGGGCGATAAGTGGAAGAAGGCGCCGGACCGGACGACGCCGCCGGGACTGGTCGCGCGGTTGATCACCGGCGGGATCGCGGGGGCCGCCCTGGCGCCGCGCCGCGACCGCGTGCCGGCCGCCGTGCTGGGCGCGGCGGGGGCGATGCTGGCCGGCTACGCCGGGCTGGCGCTGCGTAAGCGGGCCATGGCGCGATACGGCCAAACGCGGAGCGGCGTGGTTGAAGACGGCATCACCCTGCTGGCCACCACCCTGCTAGTGGGCGGGCGGCGCTGAGCGAGAGGCCCCCTTATCCGGTGACGCCGGACGGACGATACTTCCTGGTGCGCGGCCGGCTGTGGCGGACGAGTAACCCCGCTCTGAGCAAGGCGCGCCGCGCGGCGCTCATGAGCGACCTGGGCAGAGGGCGAGCGGCAGTCAGGGCGGCGCGAGGAGACGGCGGCGTGGCTCTGGAAAAGGCGCGGGCCGAAGTCGACGCCGCCAAGGTCGCTCTGGGCGAACGCGGCCCCGTCTGGTGGACCGACGGCGCGCCCGACCTAAACCGTCACATGGCGCGCAACACGCCCTATGCGACGTGGGCGACGGCACTGGTTCAGGAGAGGAAATGAATCGCCGTGGTACGTCCTCTCGGGCTCGAACCGAGGACCCTCTGATTAAAAGTCAGATGCTCTAACCAACTGAGCTAAGGACGCATCTCACGGCGGCGCGGACCATAGGGGTGAGGTCCCGATGGGGCAAGCCTTCGCGAGCGCGAAATTCAGCCGTGGGCGGGACGCGCGACCCGCATGAGAAGACGATCCAGCCAGGATGGCGCCGGCTCCGCGGCCGGCCGCCACGCGGCCCAGACCGGATCCGCCTCGTCAGCGCCGTCGGGATCTTCATCCCAACGCTCGCCCCAGAATAGGGCCTGTTCGGTCTCGTCCAGATCGATTAAGGGCTCGTCGCCCCCTGTGATGCCCCGCCGACCCATTCGTTCCCCCGAACGCAAAAGACCCTGCTCAAAACTGAGGAGGCCTCAGATCGCGCGATTCGCCTAGTGTCGATTTGCGGACGCACCGTTCGATGCTGGGGACCGTCTGGGGAGAACCGGCCCTCGCCTCTGGCGGCCAGTCGTCCTATCTCGGGCGCATGAGCGACGTCGCCCCCGATCCCCACGCCCGCATCGTCATCATCGGCGGCGGCCACGCGGGCGGCTCGGCGACGGCCTTTCTTCGACAATTCGGCCATCAGGGGACGATCGCGATCGTGGGCGAGGAACCGGTCGTCCCCTACCAACGACCACCTCTGTCCAAGGCCTGGCTGAAAGGCGAGGCGGATGAGGAGGCGTTGATCCTGCGGCCCGTAGACTGGTACGCCGAGAGCGCGGTCGAGTTGAGGCTCAGCCAGCGAGCGGCTGCGATCGATCTGCCGGCGGGGGCAGTGGTGCTGGAGAGTGGCGAGCGGCTGGAGTTCGACGCCCTGATCCTCGCCACCGGGTCGCGGGCGCGACGGCTCGAGGCGCCGGGCGCCGACCTGCCGGCCGTGCTCAGCCTGCGGACGCAGGCGGACGCCGAAGCCATCAAGGCGCATCTGAAGCCCGGCGCGCGGGTGGCGGTGGTCGGCGGCGGCTATGTCGGGCTGGAGGTCGCGGCTTCGGCCCGGGCGCTGGGCTGCGAGGCCGTCATCGTAGAGCGCGAGGCGCGCTGCCTGGCGCGGGTGGCGTCGGAGACCCTGTCGGATTTCTACCAGACGCGGCACCGGGCCGAAGGCGTCGAGATCGTGCTGGGCGCGTCGGTGGCGGCGTTCGAGGGCGACGGGCGGGTCGAGGCCGTGGTGCTGGGCGATGGGCGGCGCATCAGCTGCGATCTTGCCGTGGTCGGGGTCGGCGGGGTGGCCGAGGCCGGACTGGCCCGAGCCGCCGGGCTCGACTGCCGGGACGGCGTCGTCGTCGATCACGACGCGCGGGCATCCGACCCTCGGGTTTTCGCCATCGGCGATGTCTCACGCCGGCCGCTGCCCCTCTATGAGGACCGACCGTTCCGTCTGGAGAGCGTGCCCAATGCGCTGGAGCAGGCGCGTCAGGCCGCCGCCGCATTGACCGGCCGGCCGCGCCCACCGGCCGAGGTTCCGTGGTTCTGGTCCGACCAGTACGATCTCAAACTTCAGATCGCCGGCCTGCCGTTCGAGGCCGACGCCCAAGTGACGCGTCGCCTGCGCGCCGGCGGCCTGGCCGTCTTCCATCTCAGGAGCGATCAGCTGCGCGCGGTCGAAGCGGTCAACGCCCCGGCCGAGTTCATGGGCGGCAAGATGCTGATCCTGAAAGGCTCGCCGGTGGACGCCGCTAGGCTGGCTGACGAGGACGTGTCGATCAAGCAGGTCGCGATGTAGGCCGGAAAAGCAAACGCCCGGCGCGCGGCCGGGCGTCGTCAAATCAGAGAACCGGGCTCTCTTACTTGATCTTGCCTTCCTTGAATTCCACGTGTTTTTTCACAACCGGATCGTACTTCTTGACGACCATTTTTTCGGTCATGGTGCGGGCGTTCTTCTTGGTGACATAAAAGAAGCCGGTGTCCGCCGTCGAGTTCAGGCGGATTTTGATGGAAGCCGGTTTGGCCATCGGACGTACCTCTGCGACGGCGAAAGCCGCTGAAAAATGAGGCGCGGAACATACTCAGGCGCGTCTTAAAGTCAACGGGCCCGGAAGGGCCTTAGGGAACCCCTCTCAACCAAGCGGCGCTGTAGCGGCATGGCTCCCGATCTCTCCGCCCTCGACCAGATCGACGACACCGCCCTGCTGAGGATCGCCGGCGCCACCATCACCGTCGGCGGGCTGGTTTCGGCGACGGTGATCCTGGGCATCGCCATCGTGCTGTCCTGGGCGGTGACGCGCGGTCTGCGGCGGGCTCGCGACCGCTCTAACCGTTCAGCCGGGGCGCTGTATCTGCTCGAGAAGCTGGCTGGCTACGGCATCGTCATCGCAGGCGTGATGATGGCCCTGTCGGCGGCCGGGCTGAACCTCTCGTCGCTGGCGATCTTCGCCGGCGCCATCGGCATCGGCATCGGGTTGGGTCTGCAGGGCGTGGTCAAGGAGTTCGTCTCGGGCATCTTCCTGATCTTCGACCGCATGGTCTCGGTCGGCGACTATGTCGAGCTGGAGGACGCCGGGGTTAAGGGCGCGATCATGGAGATTGGTCCGCGCGCGACCCGCATCCGCACCAATGACAACGTCAATGTCCTGGTCCCCAACAGCCATCTGATCGAGGGGCCGGTTACCAATTGGACGCTGAAGGGCGACACCCGGCGCATCCACATCCCCTTCGGGGTCGCCTATGGCGCCGACCGGGGCAAGGTGCGTGACGCCGTCCTGGCGGCCGCCCGCGCCAGCCCCTTCACCCTGCCCGAGACCGACGCGCGCAAATGCCAGGTCTGGCTGGTCAAGTTCGGCGACAGCGCCCTGGAGTTCGAACTGCTGGTCTGGCCCACCAAGGAGGCGGTCAAGCGGCCCGGCGCCATGCACGCGGCCTATACCTGGCTGATCGCCGACGCGCTGGACGCCGCCGGGGTCGAGGTGCCCTTCCCCCAGACCGACCTGCACGTGCGCAGCCTGTTTGGACGCGAGGGCGACGATGCGCTCAAAGTGCTGGGCCACGGCGAGCGCCTGACTCCGGCGCCGGCCCCGCCCCAGACCCCGCCCCATCCCTCAGGCGCCAATGACGCCGCTGAGGACCTGCTGGCCCCGCCGCCTTCGCCGGAGCCGGAGCCCGATCGCCAGCGTGAGGCCGGCCGCGCTTCCGATCCGCGCCCGTGAGCGTGCCGTCGCCCGCCGAACTGGCGCCCGATCCCTACATCCTGATCCTGACGGGCGTCGGCCTGCTGATCGCGCTTGTCGCCTGGCTGCCATTGGCCCTGAAGCGGCTGCCGCTGAGCCTGCCGATTGTGTGCGTGATCATCGGCGCGGCCATTTTCGCCCTGCCGCAGGCGACGCTGCAGCCGCGCCCCCTCGCCTATCCCGAGATCGCCGAGCGGTTCACCGAGTTCGT
The DNA here is from genome assembly GCA_963977325.1 of uncultured Brevundimonas sp. Classification (GTDB taxonomy): domain Bacteria; phylum Pseudomonadota; class Alphaproteobacteria; order Caulobacterales; family Caulobacteraceae; genus Brevundimonas. The sequence continues at coordinate 5,196 of CAXBPJ010000033.1, forward strand.
GGTGATCATCGCCCTGATGGGGGCCGGACTGAAGATCGACCGGCCCTTCGATTGGCGGCGCTGGGGCGTCACCTGGCGGCTATTGGCGATCACCATGCCGCTGAGCATCCTGGCCATCACAGGTCTTGGGATGTGGGCCGGCCTGCCCCTGGTCAGCGCCCTGCTGCTGGGGGCCGCCCTGGCTCCGACCGACCCCGTGCTGGCCTCGGATGTCCAGGTCGGTCCGCCCAAGGGCGGCGGCGAGGACGAGGTGCGCTTCGGCCTGACCTCCGAGGCGGGGCTGAACGACGGTCTGGCCTTTCCTTTCGTCCATCTCGCCATCGTACTCAGCCTGGCCCTGCCGACCGGCGAACCGTGGCTGCTCAACTGGCTCGGCTATAATGTGCTGTGGGAGATCGGCGCCGGGGTCATCGGCGGGTGGCTGGTCGGCAAGCTCTTCGGCTGGCTGACCTTTCACGTCCCCGGCGAGGGCAAGCTGGCCAAGACGGGCGATGGACTGATCGCCATCGCCGCCACCTTCGTCAGCTATGGCCTGACCGAGATCGTCCACTGCTATGGATTTCTCGCCGTCTTCGTCACCGCCCTGACCCTGCGGCACGCCCACCGCGACCACGACTTCCACCGCGAAATGCACGACCTTGTCGAGCAGGTGGAGCGGCTGGCCATGATGCTGCTGCTGATCCTGTTCGGCGGCGCGGTGGTCACCGGCATGCTGGGCGCGCTCAGCCTGACCGACATCGCCTTGGCCATCGCGGTGCTGCTGATCGTCCGTCCGGTCGCGGGGCTGATCGGCCTGGTCGGCCACCCCTCGCCGTTCCGCGAGAAGTTCACCCTGGCCTTCTTCGGCATCCGCGGCGTCGGCTCGATCTACTACCTGGCCTATGCGCTTAACCACGGCCGCTTCGAAGGGGCGGAACGGCTGTGGGGCATCGTCGGCCTGATCGTGCTGCTCTCGGTTCTGCTGCACGGGCTGACGGTGACGCCGGCGATGCGTCGTCTCGATCAGAGCTCCGGCCGTGACCCCGACGACCCCAGCCGAGAATCCATCCCACCGCCCGGTCTCAAGGGGCCGGCCCGCTAGCTCAGCGACAGAACGGACGCGCGCCGGGCTCCAGGTGAAGGTGGTCGTCGTGGAAGCTGTTGTACTCGGGCGACAGCACCGTGCCGAACAGGCGGCAGGCGTCGTCGCGGATACGCCTGAGAAAGCGCCCCTCCTCGGTCCCGTCGTCCCAATCGGCGGCCACGGTGATCCGGCGTCCGTCGCGCAGACGCACCCCGGCGAAGTCCAGCGCCGCCGCCTGGGAATGGGCGCTGGGCCTCGCTCCCACTTGGCCGTTCACACCGCGACAGGCGTAGGTTCCGAAATGGTCGATCTGGACGACCTCCGAGCCCAGGATCTCGCGCGCCGCCGGCTCGACCGACTGCCGCCGCCAGATGCTCAGGGCCAGGGCCGTCTCGCAGGTCATCACCGGCGCGGCCGGGACCAGGCGCGAGACCGTGCCCCGGTCGATGTCCAGCGTGCCGGCTCCCGACACCCCACAGGTCGCGGTATCGACCCGATCCGGCACGGGCGTCAGTTCGACCCGTGCCTCCAGCAGAGTGGCGTGACACGATCCGAAGTCCGCCGCCACGCGACGGATGCGCCCCTGAGTGCCGCCGTCGATGGGCGCGTCGATCAGGCCGAAGTCGGCCCTGCCGGTTCCCTGCGGTTCCATGGGACGGGGGGCCGACCCGGGCGGGCGCGGCGGATCCGGAAAATCCGGCAGCAAGCGGCCACAGCCCGCCAAGGTGAGCAGGACCGGGACGCCGGTCAGGAACAGAAGCCGCAAGCGCATGGCGCGAGGCGGCGGCGCCCTGGTCGATTCGTCAACTCACGAGGCTGCCAGCGTCACCGCCCTCGACACCGTGAAAATCACGGGTAAAACAGCTTTCATAGAATGACGCGGCGTCGGCTCCGCGAGCTTGCATGAGACGTCCCGACCATGACCCGCCTCGCTCTCTCCGCCGCCCTGCTGGTCGCCACGGCCTTGAACGCCTGCGTCCAGACACCCCGCCCCCTGGCGCCCTACTCGCCCTCCACCGGCGTCCCTCGCTTCTACTTCGGCGCCGATCTCTCCTATGTGAATGAGATGGAGGACTGCGGCGCGGTCTATCGCGTCGACGGCCAGCCGACCGACGCCTTTCAGCTATTCAGCGACATCGGCACGAACCTGGTGCGGGTCCGCCTGTGGAACGACGCGGAATGGACGCCCTACTCCGACCTCGCCGACGTCAAGGAAACCATCCGCCGCTCTAAGGCGGCCGGGATGCAGGTGCTGCTGAACTTCCACTATTCCGACGACTGGGCCGATGGGGACCACCAGTCGGTTCCGGCCGAGTGGCTGGCCATCAAGAACGACGTGCCGGCGCTATCCCAGGCCCTCTACGACTACACCCTGGCCACGCTGCGCGAGCTCGACTCCGAAGGCCTGATGCCCGAGATGGTCCAGGTCGGCAACGAGACCAACGTCGAGCTCATGGCCCAGGACACGCGCGAGAGCCCGATGCCGCCGTTCAACTGGACCCGCAACGCCGCCCTGCTCAACGCCGGCATCCGGGCCGTCCGCGACGCGGGCGCCGACAGCGCCATCAAGCCCCGCATCATGCTGCACGTGGCCCAGCCCGAGAATGTCGAGCCCTGGTTCGCGAAGGCCGAGGAATACGGCGTCACCGGCTACGACCTGATCGGCGTCAGCTACTACCACAAATGGTCCAGGATGGACCTGGACGGGCTCCAGGGGGTAGTGCGGCGCATGGTCGAGGCCCACCCGGACCGGGACGTCATCGTGGTCGAGACGGGTTACCCCTTCACGCTCGAAGGCGCGGACCAGGCCAACAACCTGCTCGGCGAGCCGCTGCTGCCCGGCTATCCGGCCACGCCCGAGGGTCAGAAGGAATTCCTCGTCGATCTGACCCAGATGACCATCGACGCCGGCGGCAAGGGCGTCGTCACCTGGGAGCCCGCCTGGGTCTCGACCGGCTGCAAGACGCGGTGGGCGACCGGGTCGGACTGGGAGAACGCGACCTATTTCGACTGGAAGCGGGGCAACGAATTGCTGCCGGGTGGGCGGTGGGCCCAGCATGGGTACCGCTGGCCGGACTGACCTAGCCTCCTGGGTCGGGGGCGCCTATCTTGGCGTTCATGAACCGTTCCAGCTCCCCCGCGCCCGGAAAGCCCCGCCTTCAGAAGCCCAAGCACACGCCCGCGCAAGGGGGGGGCGTGGCCGAGGCGCAGGCGCCATTCGTTCGGGACGGGATGCCGATGTTCGCGCCGGTGGCGGGGGCGCGGCTGACGCCGGAGGAGGCGCCGGGGGCGCCGGAGGCGTGGACGCCGCACCGGCCCGATCGGCCGAAGGACCGAAAGCACCGAAAGTTCCGGTTGGAGACCTCCTACGTTCCGGCAGGGGACCAGCCGGCGGCGATCGCGGAGCTGGTGGCCCAGGCCGAGGCCGGGGACCGGGATCAGGTTCTGTTGGGGGTCACGGGGTCGGGCAAGACCTTCACCATGGCCAAGGTCATCGAGGCGACTCAGCGGCCGGCGCTGATCCTGGCCCCCAACAAGACCCTGGCGGCGCAGCTTTACAGCGAATTCAAGGGGTTTTTCCCGGATAACGCGGTCGAGTACTTCGTCAGCTATTACGACTACTATCAGCCGGAAGCGTATGTACCAAAATCTGATACTTACATTGAGAAGGACTCGTCGATCAATGAGCAGATCGACCGGATGCGGCACTCGGCGACTCGAGCTATACTAGAACGAGATGATGTCATTGTTGTGGCGTCGGTGAGCTGTATTTACGGGATCGGCTCGGTCGAGACCTATACGGCGATGACGTTCGACCTGAAGGTCGGCGCCACGATCGACGAGGCGAAGCTGAGGGCCGATCTGATCGCGCTGCAGTACAAGCGGAACGACGCCGCGTTCGAGCGGGGGATGTTCCGTAAGCGCGGCGACACCCTGGAGATCTTCCCCGTCCACCTGGAGGACCGGGCCTGGCGCGTCAGCCTGTTCGGGGA
>CAXBPJ010000034.1:0-9202 GCA_963977325.1 uncultured Brevundimonas sp.
CGAAGCAAGCGCTGGAGGCGGCCGTCGCGGCCCTGCAGGCGGCGCGGACGGCGGTGGAGGCGGCCGAGCTGACCTACGTCCAGACTCAGGCGGCCGAGACCGAGGCGCGGACCGAGGCGCGGGCCGCCGAGGACCGGCTGGCGCGGCTTGAGACCGAGGCGCGGGGCCCGGCCCAACTGCTGACGCCCACGCGACGCGACCACCCGCCCGCGCTGGACGCGGTGTCGGCCGACAAGGGCTATGAGGCGGCGCTGGCGGCGGCTCTGGGCGACGATCTGGAGGCTCCGACCGATGCGCGCGCGGCCGCCCATTGGGCCGGGGCCGAGGTGGACGCACCGACCTGGCCGGAAGGGATTGAGCCCCTGGCTGACCATGTGCGGGCGCCCTCACAGCTAGCGGCGCGACTGGCCTGGTGCGGGGTGGTCGCGGCCGAACAGGGGGCTCAGCTGGCGCGGGGCCTGCCGGCGGGGGCGCGACTGGTCAGCAAGACCGGCGACCTGTGGCGTTGGGACGGCTTCGTCCAGCGGGCCGAGGCGCCGCGCCCGGCGGCGGTGCGCCTGGTACAGAACGAGAGAAGGTGATCGCTGTCGCCCGTGACCGACACGCCACCCTGGCGCGCGAGGTCGACCGCCGCGAGGCTCGGCGGCAGGCGTTGGAGGAGACCCGCGCCCGACTGGCCGGAGAGGTTGAGGAGGCGGAGTCGGTCCTGGCCTCGCTGGACGAAGGGGAGGGCGTTGGATCGATCGAGACCCTTCGCGCTGAGCTGAGTGTTTCACGGGAAACGGCCGCCGCCGCCCGCGCCGCCGCGTCCGACGCTCGCCGAGAGCGCGACGCCGAGGCCGGCGCCAAGGCCGAGCGCGGGCGCCGCCGCGACGCGCTGATCGGCGGCCGTCAGGGGTGGGTCGGTCGCGCCGGGGCCTCGACGACGCGAATCAAGGCGCTGGAAAGCGAGGCGGAAAAAGCCGCGCGACTGCTGACGGCGGCCGAGGCCCAGCCGGCGGCCCTGGCCGAGAAACGCTCGGGCCTGCTGGACGCCCTGACCGCCGCCGAGGACCGACGCGTGGCCTCTCAGGACGCCCTGTCACAGGCCGAGGACGCGGCCCAGGCGGCCGACCGCGCCGCCCGCGCCGCCGAGGCCGAGGCCGGTCAAGCGCGTGAAGCCCGCGCCGGTCTGGTCGCCCAGGCCGAGGCCGCGCGCGAGCGGCTGGCCGACGCCGAGCGGCGGGTGCGCGAAACGGCCCAGATGTCGCCCGAGGAACTGGGCGAACGGCTGAACAGCGACGCCATCGCCCGCCCCCCCGACACGGCCGGGGCCGAGGCCCTGCTGTTTGGGCTGGAGCGCGAGCGCGAGGCCCTGGGCGCGGTCAATCTGCGCGCCGAGGAGGAGGCAGGCGAGCAATCCGAGCGGCTCGACACCATGCGCGAGGAGCGCAGCGACCTGACCGGCGCCATCGCCCGCCTGCGCGACGGCATTGACGAACTGAATGCCGAGGGACGCGAGCGGCTGGTCGCCGCCTTCGACGTCATCAACGGCAATTTCCGCACCCTGTTCGAGGCCCTGTTCGGCGGCGGCCAGGCGGAGCTGAAACTGGTCGAGTCCGACGACCCGCTGGAGGCCGGGCTGGAGATCTACGCCTGTCCGCCCGGCAAGCGGCTGAGCGTCATGAGCCTGATGTCCGGGGGCGAGCAGGCCCTGACGGCCACGGCCCTGATCTTCGCGGTCTTCCTGGCCAATCCGGCGCCGGTCTGCGTGCTGGACGAGGTGGACGCGCCGTTGGACGACGCCAATGTCGACCGCTTCTGCCGGATGCTGGACGAGATGCGCGGCCGCACCGACACCCGGTTCATCGTCATCACCCACAATCCGGTGACCATGAGCCGGATGGACCGCCTCTATGGCGTGACCATGCCGGAGCGGGGCGTGTCGCAACTGGTGTCGGTCGACCTGACCCAGGCGGAGACCCTGGTCGCCTAGCGGGTCGCGCCTGGTTTCCACAGAACGTCGTCGGCGCCATTGGCGTTGGCGCGGCGGGCGGCGACGAACAGGTGATCCGACAGGCGGTTGAGATAGGTCAGGGCGGCCGCGGTGACCGGCGCTCCGGTCTCGCGAAACGCCACCGCAGCCCGTTCGGCCCGCCGCGCCACGGTGCGGGCCAGATGCAGGTGCGCCGACAACGGGGAGCCGCCCGGCAGAATGAAGCTGTCCAGCGGTTTCAGGCTCTCGTTCATCCAGTCGATCTCGGCTTCCAGCCGCTCGACCTGGGACGGCTGGATGCGTAGGGCCTCCCATTTCGGTGGCGGCTCCAGCGGCGTCGACAGGTCGGCGCCGAGATCGAACAGCTCGTTCTGGATCCGGGCCAGCATGGCGTCGATGCGGTCGTTCTGGCCGGAATGCTGGCGGGCGACGCCGAGGACGGCGTTGAGCTCGTCCACCGCCCCATAGGCCTCGACCCGGGCGTCGTTCTTGGACACCGGCTGACCGGTGGACAGTCGCGTTGAGCCGTCGTCGCCGGTGCGGGTGTAGATCCTGTTCAGCGTGACCATCAGCCGCCCTGACCCTTGAGGAACAGGGCGACCAGCAGGATGACGATGGCCAAGGCTTGAAGCGCGACGCGCAGCCGCATCAGCCGGTTGGAGTGGGAGCGGGCGAACTCGCCGCCTCGAAACAGCGAATAGAGGCCGAAGCCGAGCGTGATGGCGACCGCAGCGATGGCGACGACGATGAGGATGTCGATCAAGGTCATGCCGTCGTTCTAGTCCCGAGCGGGGGGCTTCACCAGTCGGGCTTGATCGACAGCTGGAAGGCGACCAGCCCCTCCGAGCGCTCGCGATCGAGGGTCTCGGACGTCCGCCAGCCGCTGATCTTGTGTTCGCGATAGACATAGCCGAACGACGCCTGCATGTCGCCGCGCCGCCAAGCCACCCCGACCGAAGCGTCGCCGATATAGGCGCCGCGATCCTGGCTGAGGCCGGACCGGACATAGTCGCCGTCTCGGGTGCGGGCGAAATTATAGCCCACGGCCCGGCCTTCGCCCGCGGCGAACAGATACCAGCGACCCCGTTCGCCAAACGCCTCGCGGCCCTCGGGCGCCAGCTTGTCGATCCGCTCGCCGATGGTCAGGCTGGCCCCCGCGCGCGGCGCCAGGCCATCGGAACCGAAGCCGACCCCGGCGTGCGGGGTCCCGGCCATCTCCAGGCCGCCCGCCTCGATCGCGGGGGCGCGCCAGCCCCGGATATAGCTGAGCTCATACGTCTCGGTGTGAAGACCCGCGGCCTCGCCGACGGCCGGAGGAAGGGGCGCGCCGTCGGCGCGGACCCACGGCCCTTGTTGTTCCAGCCGCAGGCCATCGACGGCATGGTCTCCTCGTGGCCGCCACGCGCTCGTGACGCTGATCGCATCGCCGGAAGGCGACAGGGTCAGGCGCTGACGATCTCCGTACGGCGCTGAGGCGGCGGAAAAATCCTCGGGAGAAAAGTGGACGAACAGGCTCCGGTCAGGATTGTCAGACCTCTGATCGTCGGCGAGCGCGGGCGCGGCGAAGCCGATCGCCAAGCCGATGCCCAGACCCAACGAACGCAACCCTACGCCGCCCACGCGTCAACCCTCCAGCCCAGTCGTTTCCGCAACGTCGGCGCGCGACGCGCGGTTCCAGCGATTGCGACGTCTTGCCCCGAGCCCGGCTGACGATCGGGGTTGCGCCAGGCGGCGTGACCCTTAGGGTCGGCAGCCACTGTTCCGGGAGAATTCCATGCGTCTGAAGACCCTGTGCGCCGCCGCCGCCCTCCTCGCCCCCCTCGCCCCGGTCGCGGCCCTCGCCCAAACCGCCGCGCCGCCCGCCGCCCAGGCTGGTCAGGGATCGCTCTCACCGGAGGCCCTGGCCGCCCAGGCCGCGCCGGTCGCCGATCTGGTGGCCCAGGTCGATATTCCCTACAGCCAGTTCGAGCTGGACAACGGCCTGACCGTGCTGGTCCACGAGGATCGCAAGGCGCCGGTGGTGGCGATCTCGGTCTGGTACAATGTCGGCTCCAAGGACGAGCCTCAGGGCCGCACCGGCTTCGCCCACCTGTTCGAACACCTGATGTTCGGCGGCTCGGAGAACGCGCCGGGCAGCTTCTTCACGCCGATGCGCAACATGGGCGCAACGGACATGAACGGGACGACCTGGTTCGACCGCACCAACTATTTCCAAACCGTCCCGACCCCGGCCCTTGAGCAGGCGCTGTATCTGGAGAGCGACCGCATGGGCTATATGCTCGGCGCGGTCAGCCAGGAGGTGCTGGATCTCCAGCGCGGCGTGGTCCAGAACGAAAAGCGCCAGGGTGACAACCAGCCTTACGGCCTGGTTCAGTACGCCCAGCTGGAGGGGCTCTTCCCGGAGGGTCACCCCTATCGCCACTCGACCATCGGCTCGATGGCCGATCTGGACGCCGCCAGCATGGAGACGGTGCGCGACTGGTTCCGATCCAAGTACGGCCCGAACAACGCCGTGCTGGTGCTGGCCGGAGACATCAATGAGGCCGAGGCTCGCGAACTGACCCAACGCTACTTCGGCGCCATCCCGCGGGGGCCCGAAAACGTCCCGGCCCAGGCCGAGGTGCCGACCCTGTCCGCGCCGGTGACCGAGGTGATGCACGACCGCGTCGCCAACGCCCGCATCTACCGCAGCTGGGCCATCCCCGGCATGCTGGACGAGGATTCCGTGCCGCTGCAGGTCGGCGCCCGCATCCTGGGCGGTCTGGCCAGTTCGCGACTGGACAATGAGCTGGTGCGCGGCGACCAGACGGCGGTGCGGGTCTCGGCCGGCGCCTCGGCCTTTCACCGTGTCGGCATGTTCAATGTCACCGCCGATGTGAAGGCGGGCGAGGACCCCGAGGCGGTCGGCCAGCGTCTCGACGCCATCATGGCCGATCTGATCGAGAATGGTCCGACCGAGGAGGAGGTCGCGCGTGTCGCCACCCAGACCGCGTCCAGCCGGATTCAGGGTCTGGAACAGGTCGGCGGCTTTGGCGGCAAGGCCGTGGCTCTGGCCGAGGGCGAGCTCTATGCCGACGACCCGGAGTTCTACAAGAAGACCCTGGCCCGCTTCGCCTCGGTGACCCCCGCCGAGGTCCAGGCCGCGATGCAGGAGTGGCTGACCCGCCCGGTGTGGAAGTTGACCGTGCTGCCTGGCGAGCGCGAGGCCTATGAAGAGGCCGCCGCGGCGCCATCGGGCGCCACCCCGGCCCCTGCGGAAGAGATCGTCCGCGTCGCTCGCGACGCCACACCTGAGATCGGCGAGGTCGGCAATGTCGACTTCCCCGACACCCAGCGCGCGACCCTCGCGAACGGGGTCGAGGTCGTGTACGCCCATCGCGACACCGTACCGGTGACCCGGGTCATCATGCAGTTCGACGCCGGTCTGGCGGCCGACGACGCCGACAAGCTGGGCGTTCAGAGCCTGATGCTCGATCTGATGGAGGAGGGCGCCGCCGGCTTGAACGCCACCCAGCTCGCCGAGGCCCAGGAAGCCCTCGGCGCCAGCATCAGCACCGGCGCGTCCATGGATCGCTCTCAGGTCAGCCTTGGGGTGGTCAGCGCCAATCTGCAGCCGGCGGTCCAGCTGATGGCCGGCATCCTGACCGACCCGACCTTCGCCCCGGCCGAGCTGGAGCGCCTGCGCGCCCAGCGCCTGTCTGAGATTGCCCAGGAGCGCACCAACCCCGGCGCCTTGGCGCAACGGGCGCTGCCGGAACTGATTTATGGCGCGGACCATCCCTATGGCCGTCCGACCTCCGGCAACGGCGACGAGGACAGCGTGCGATCGATCACGCGGGAGGACATCCTGGCCGCGCGTGACGCCTGGATTCGGCCAGACAAGGCCAAGGTCTTCGTGGTCTCGGACCGCCCGCTTGAGGAGGTCGTCGGCGTGCTGAACGCGGGGCTCCAAGGCTGGACGACGCCCCAGGCGGCCGCTGGCCAGAAGGATTTCTCAGCCGCCATCCCGGCCAGCGAGCCGCGCATCGTGCTGATCGATCGACCCCAGTCGCCGCAGTCGTTCATTCTGGGCGGCACGGTTCTGGAAGCCTCGGGCACGGATGATCTGCTGACGCTGAACGCCGCCAACAATGTGCTCGGCAACGACTTCCTGTCGCGGATCAATTCCGACCTGCGCGAGACCAAGGGTTGGTCCTACGGGGTCAACGCCTCGGTCGGCGGCTTCGAGCACCGCGTGCCCTATATCGTCCGCGCGCCGGTCCAGGCTGACCAGACTGGGCCGGCCATCGCCGCTCTGAACGAACAGTTCGACCGCTTCCTGACGGGCGGACAGGGCGTGACGGCCGAGGAGCTGCAGCGCACCGTCAACGGCAACTCGCGTCGCCTGGCCGGCAGCTACGAGACCGCCGGCGCGGTTTTGGGCGGGCTGGTGTCCAACGATCTCTATGATCGTCCGGACGACTATGTGGAAACGGTCGCCGGACGCACCCTGGCACTGACCGCTCCCGAGTTGGACGCGGCGGCTCAGGCCTCGATCGACCCCGACCGCTTCGTCTGGGTGGTGGTCGGGGACGCCTCGGTGGTCCAGCCGCAGCTGGAGGCCCTGGGCCTGCCGGTCGAGGTGCGCTCGACCGAGGACTGATCGGTTGACCGGGCGGCGCTCCACGGTCGCGCCGCCCGGTCCCTCAATCCGGAACGTTCGCCTCAAGTTCGTCCAGCCACACCCGCGCTGTGGCGTCGGACGGCGCGCGCCAGTCGCCGCGCGGCGACAGCGAGCCGCCGGTCACCACCTTGGGGCCGTTGGGCAGGGCGGAGCGCTTGAATTGGCTGGTCTGGAAGAAGCGGACCAGGAACTTGCGCAGCCAGTGTTTGATTGTCGCCAGGTCATAGGCGACCTTTTCCGCGTCCGGCGTGCCCGCCGGCCAGTCCCCAGGCCTGATGCGCCAGCCAGGCCACTTTGGAGGGCGTCATGCCGAAGCGCGTAAGGTGGAACAGGAAGAAGTCGTTCAGCGCGTAGGGGCCGACCGTCCCCTCGGTCGACTGGATCTCGCCGTCCTTGGCCGGGATCAGTTCGGGGGAGATTTCCGTCGCCAGGATGGCGTGGAGCACCGGGGTCGCCTCGGCTCCGACCAGCTCGCGGTCGGCCACCCAGCGGATCAAGTGGCGGATTAGGGTCTTCGCCACCCCGCCGTTAACGTTGTAATGGCTCATGTGGTCGCCGACGCCGTAGGTGGCCCAGCCCAGAGCCAGCTCCGACAGGTCGCCGGTGCCGAGCACGAAGGCGCCGTTCTGATTGGCCAGACGGAACAGATAATCGGTCCTGAGCCCCGCCTGGACATTCTCGAAGGTGATGTCGTGGACCGCCTCACCCATGGCGAACGGATGGCCGATCTCTTTCAACATGGTCTGGGCGGTCGGGCGGATGTCGATCTCGGCGCCGGTGATCCCCAGCGCCGTCATCAGGCCCCAGGCGCTGGACTTGGTGCCCTCGGAGGTGGCGAAGCCGGGCAGGGTGTAGCCGAGGATGCCGGTCCTCGGCAGGCCCAGCCGATCAAAGGCGCGACAGGCGACTAGCAGCGCCTGGGTCGAATCCAGCCCGCCTGAGACGCCGATGACGATCCGCTCGCCGTTTGTGGCTTTTAGCCGCCGCATCAGGCCCTGGACCTGGATGTTGAAGGCTTCGTAGCAGTCCTGATCCAGCCGCGCCGGATCATCCGGCACATAGGGGAAGCGGTCCAGCGGGCGGATCAGGTCGCTCCTGGCTGGCGTCTCGCGGGCCTCGAACAGCACGGTCTCGAAGACGTGACCGTCGAGCTCAATCCGGGCCGCGTCGGCGAAGGTGCCGTTCCTCAGCCGGTCGCCGCCAATCCGCTCCACGTCGACGTCGGCGATCGTCAGGTGGCTCTCCAGCGAGAACCGCTCACCCGAGGCTAGGCAGGCGCCCAGCTCATGAATCGTCGCTTGGCCGTCCCAGGCCAGGTCGGTGGTGGACTCGCCCCACCCCGAGGCCGCAAAGACATAGGCTCCGGCGGCCCGCGCTGACTGACTGGCGCACAGAAGCGCGCGGTCGTCGGCCTTGCCGATCAGGACGTTGGAGGCCGAGAGGTTGGTCAGGATGCGCGCCCCGGCCAGGGCCTGACGCGTCGAGGGCGGCAGCGGCGCCCAATAGTCCTCGCAGATTTCCACCCCGAAGACGAAGCCCGGCCGGTTGTCTGCCTCGAACAGCAGGTCTGTGCCGAACAGCCGCCACTCGCCGTTCAGCTTGACCGCCTGGCCCCCGGACGTGACCTCCGCGCCGGAGGCGAACCAGCGTTTTTCGTAATACTCCCGGTAGTTCGGCAGATAGGTCTTGGGGACCACGCCCCGAACCTCGCCATTGGCGGCGACCACCCCGCAGTTGTAGAGCCGGTCGCCCAGCCGCACCGGCGCGCCGAACACCGCCGCCAGCCCCGCCTCGTCGGTGGCGGCGGCCACGCGCCCGATCTGGCGCTCGACCTCCTTCAAGAGGGCGTCCTGCATCAACAGGTCGTCGATGGCGTAGGCGCTGAGACTGAGCTCCGGAAACACCACCAGGTCGCAGCCCCGTTCGCCCGCCTCGCGGATCAGACTGAGATGCTCCTCGGCGTTTGCAGCCGGGTCGGAGGTGTGGACCACCGGAGTCGCGGCGGCCACGCGCACGAAGCCGTGGACTGCCGGGGCGTAGAAGGGGTGCGGCGCGCTCATGTCAGTCGCTGGATCAGCGCCTGGGCGGCGGCCGGGTTCCGGACCTTGGCGCCCGCGATTAGATAGGCGAACACGTCTCTGTCCCTCGCCCAGCCCTTCAGCCGGCTGGCCGCGGTGTCCAGTTCGGCGTCGGTCATGCCCGTCGGCTCCTCCTCGCGGCTCGACATCAGCCGGGCGTATGTGAAGTCGGCGGTGGGCTGGTCGATGCGAGGCCACTCCGGCGCCTCGTCGTCCTCGCCATAGACGATGGCCGCGCCGTACTTTGCGGCGAGATCGAAGAATTCCTGGGTCTCGAAACTCAGGTTGCGCACCTCCAGCGCGTGGCGCAGGCGAAGTCCGTCCCTCTCTTTGGGCAGCAGCTTGAGGAAACCCTCGAAATCCTCGGCCTCGAATTTCTTGGTGGCCATGAACTGCCAGTTGATCGGCCCCAGCTTGTCGCCCAGCGTCGTCAGCCCCTGGCCCAGGAACCGATCCATCGACTCGCCCATGTCGCTCAGCACCTTG
>CAXBPJ010000035.1:0-8868 GCA_963977325.1 uncultured Brevundimonas sp.
ATCGGCAGCCAGCTGTCGGTGCTGGCCGAGGCGCTGGGCATGCGGGTGACCTTTCACGACCTGACCGAGCGGTTGGCGCTGGGCAATGCGCGGCGGGTGGGATCGCTGGACCGGCTGCTGGCCGAGGCCGATGTGGTCAGCCTGCATGTGGACGGGCGCGGCGAGAACGCCGGCCTGATCGGCGCGGCCCAGCTGTCGCGGATGAAGCCGGGGGCGCTTCTGCTGAACCTGTCGCGCGGTCATGTGGTCGAGGTCGGAGCCCTGGCCCAGGCCCTGGGCTCGGGTCACATCGGAGGGGCGGCGGTGGACGTCTTCCCTGAAGAGCCCCGGGCCAACGGCGAGCCGTTCGACAGTCCGTTGCGCGGACTGAGCAACGTCATCCTGACCCCGCACATCGGCGGCTCGACCGAGGAGGCGCAGGAGGCCATCGCCGAGTTCGCGGCCGAACGGCTGCTGGGCTTCCTCAATCGCGGCGACACGACCTTCTCGGTCAATCTGCCGAACGTGCAGCTGTCGGAGGTGACCGGTGGGCATCGGCTGCTGCACATCCACAGGAACCAGCCGGGCGTCCTGGCGGCGGTGAACCAGGCCCTGGCCGAGGCGGGATTGAACATCCTGGGCCAGCACCTGAAGACCGACGAGCGCACCGGCTACGTCATCGTCGATGTCGACCGTGACTATGACCCCAAGGCGCTGGAGGCGCTGAAGGCCGTGCCGGGAACGCTGAGGTTCCGGCATTTGAGGTGATTACAGCCCAGCCGCCCAGTCGGTGGCGCGGATCAGGCTGTCGATGATGCCGGGTTCGGTGGAGGCGTGGCCGGCGTCGCCGATGACCTCCAGCTTCGCCTCCGGCCAGGCGCGGTGCAGGGCCCAGGCGCCGGACATCGGCGTCACCACATCGAAGCGGCCCTGGGCGATCCATGCCGGGATATGGCGGATCCTGTCGATTTGGGTCAGCAGCCAGCCGTCGTGCTCGAAGAAGCCGCCGTTGACGAAATAGTGGTTCTCGATCCGGGCGAAGGCGACGGCGAAGGCGGGATCGGAGAACTTGTCCGGACGGGCGTCGGGGCCGACCACGCTGACGGTCTCTCCTTCCCAGCTGGACCAGGCGACGGCGCAGCGCTCGCGTTCGGCCCGGTCATCGCCGATTAGGCGTCGGCTGTAGGCGGCCATCAGGTCGCCGCGCTCGGCCTCGGGGATGGGCTCGACGAACCGCTCCCAGGCGTCGGGGAACAGGTTCGAAGCGCCCTCCTGGTAGAACCAGTTCAGCTCGTGTTTGGTCAGCAGGAAGATGCCGCGCAGCACTAGGGCCATCGCGCGCTCGGGATGGGTGACCGCATAGGCCAGCGAGAGCGTCGACCCCCAGCTGCCGCCAAACACCACCCACTTCGTGATGCACAGGTCCTCGCGGAGCTGTTCAATGTCGCGGATCAGGTCCCAGGTGGTGTTGTCCTCGAGCGAGGCGTTTGGCCGCGACAAGCCGCAGCCGCGCTGGTCGAACATCACGATGCGATAGCGGGCGGGGTCGAAATAACGCCGCATCTGCGGATTGACCGCCCCGCCGGGACCGCCGTGCAGCACGATGACCGGCAGGCCCTCGGGATTGCCGCTCTCCTCGAAATAAATCTCGTGAACACCGCCCGTGGCCATCCAGCCGGAGTTGAACGGCTCGATCTCGGGATAGAGCTCGCGGCGCGGCTGGTCGGGGGCGGGAAAGGCCATGGAATCGGGTCTCGCTGCGGCCCCGCTCAGGTGGGGCGAGCCCGATTGCCCAATGCGCTGACGAGAAGCAACAGCCAAGCCGCAACCATCAGGAGACCGCCGATCGGGGCGACCGCGCCCAGCGCCGGAAGCGACAGCAGGCCGATGCCGGCCAGCGCCAGGCTGAAGACCAGGCCGCCCGCCGCGGCCAGCCAGCCGGCGAGGGTCGGAAGCCGCCCGCCCCAGCGCTCGGCCAACAGGACGCAGGCGAGGGCCATGAGGGCGTGGACCATCTGATAGTGGGCGCCGGTGGTCAGCAGGGTCTTGATCTGCGGCCCCGCGCCATGCGCCGCGAAGGCGCCTAGCAGCACCGCGACGGCGCCGTTCAGGGCGGCGAAGATGACCAGGGCATGGTTCATCGCTGGGTTTAGGCCAGATCGCCGACGGCGGCGTCGAGCAGCAGCCAGGCGCGGCCAGCGTCCGAGGACAGACGCTGGGTCAGGCCGTCGTCGTCTCCCCGACCGGCCAGGTCGGCCATCTCGGCGCCGGCGGCGCGGACGAAGGTCTCGATGTCGGCTTTCAATCCGCCGTCCGCCAGCACCCGGCGTGACACGCTGCGCACGGCGGCAGGCGCGACGCGTCGAACGATGGCGCGGGCTTGAGCCACATCGCCGGCGCCGAGAGCGGTCGCGGCCTCCTCGACCCGGGCGCGGGGGAGCAGGGCGTTGGGATCAACCCCCATGCGGCGGATGGTCTGGACCACCGCCTCTGCGCGATCGGGATCGAACGGCGAACCGGCGGTTTCCACCTCCTGCTCGAGCTCCAGCGGCTGTTCGACGTCGACGCCGCGCCGCGGACGCAGGGTCAAAGGCTCATCGTCGGGGATCGCCGCACGCGCGGGCGCCGGCTGAGGCTCGTCGGCGGGCGACAAGCGCAAACGGCCGCGCAGGCCGTTGAAGGGGTTGGCCGATGGGGGTCGGGCGGGCTCAGGCGTCGGCGCATCCACGCCAGAGTCCTCGCTCCGCGACGTTTCGCGCAACGGCCGACGCGCGAAGTCTTCGCGATCGCGCAGCGAGGCCTGTGGGCCGTCACCCGACACCACTCCCATCAAGCGAACGGCCTCTGACAGCATCTCGTAATTCCGCCGCACGCGATCCTGGAAGGCCAGCTCGAGGGTCTCGGTGTCCTGGGCCGCGCGGCGGGTGGCGTCGGCCACGGCCTCCAGACCCTCGGAAACGGTGGCGCGAACCGCGTCGAGTCGGGCGCGGCTCTCGTCCGGCAGGGCGGCGGCGCGGGCGTCGATCTCGCCGGTCAGGCGGTCGACCTCGCCCAGCACTTCGGACAGCCGTTCGGCCGTGGCCGTCAGTCGCTCGGCGGCGCGTTCCCCGGCCTCATCGACCAGGGCGGCCGTTTCGGCCACGATGCGGCGGGCGCCCTCGATGCGGGCGTCGGCGGCGCTGTCGGCCTTCTGGGCGGCCTCGAACAGGCTCTCGCCCAGGCGGTCAATTCGGACACGGGCCTGGGTCTGGGCCTCGTCGGCCAGGGCTCGGCTCTCTTCGGCCGTCGCGTTCATCATCTCGACCGCTCGACGGGTCTCGTCCAGCAGGGCGTCACGGGTATCAGCGGCCAGGGCCTCGAACCGGTCCAGAGCCTGTTTGGTGGCCAGGTCGAAGCCATCGGCCTCCTTCTGGCTGAGTTCCGTCAGGGCCCGGAACTGGTCCGTCGCGGCCTCGATCAGTTCCTTCAGCGAGTCACCCGACGCCCTGACCGTGTCGTCGAGGGCGGCCCCGGCGCTGCGGCTGGCCGACAGCTGCTCGATCAGCTGGGCGCGCTGGCTCTCGACCTGGGCGGAGAAGTCCTCCTGATCGGTACGCAGCTGGTAGGCGGTGGTGACCAGGGCGGCGCGTTGCTGGCCCAAGCCTTCCTCCACCGCGTGAATCTGCTCGGCCACGCCGGCGCCGGCCGTTTCCAGCCGGAGGGTCTGGCGGGCGAGGTCGTCGGCGGCCAGGCGCGCGGCCTCCTGCGCCTCTTGGGCGGCGGCGGCCAGGTCGGCGGCGCGGGCGGCCAGAGCGGCCTCCGATTCGCGCAGTTGGGCGTTGGCCAGATCCGACGCGTCGGCGACCATGCGCGACTGCCGTTCCACGGCCTCGACCACGCCGGTTCGCTGAGCCGACAGGGCCTGGCTGGTCGCTTCCAGCTGACCCCGCGCGGCCCCCAGGCTCTCGTTGAGGGACCGGGCCGTTTTGGCGGCGGCGTCGGCGGCCTCGGAGAGGCGTCGACTCTCCTCGGCCAGCGCTTCGCGTAGGGCCGCGAGCTCGGACCGGGCCTTCTCGGCCGCCACGCCGGCCCGATCGATGTCGTCGCGCAGAGCCGTGACCACGGCGCCTGTGTCCCGCGCCGCCAGCAGCGCGGGGCCGGCCAGGGCGTCGGCCATGCCGCGCGTTCTCCGGGCCTCGTCACGAAGGCGAGCACCTTGGCGCACAGAATGGGCGAGAAGCAGCGCAAGACCGGCGGGGGCGAGGGCCACCAGGGCGAAGACGGCGACCCGCAAGGGATCCAGCTCACCGCCGGCTCCGATCTCATAGGCCAGCCAGGCCGCCAGCCCGCCGATCCACAGAACCAGGGCAAGGGCCGCGATCAGATAGGCTGGTCCCCGTGTAGCGGGCGCGTCGTCGGCGAGCGGGACGGGCAGGGCTTCGCCGACGGTCGCGGGGAGGCCTCCCTCGCTGGCCATGCGGAACTGCGCCAGTTCTTCGGCTTCGCGAGCGGCGCGCTCTCGTTCGGCCGCTTGGGCCTCGGCCGCGACCCGGGCCTCCTCGGCCAGGCGCCGCCGCCGTCGCTCCGACATGGGGCGGTCAGCCGCCGTCTTCAGTGTTGGGTCGTCAGACGAGGGCCTCGAAGAAGTGTCCTCAGCCGGTGCTTGAACCGCCGGCTCGCTCGGGTTCGCGACGTCCGGCTCGGGCTCGCTCAGGACCAGGGGCGGACGACGAACGCTCATTGGGCAACCCGTTACGCGCCGGGCTGTGGACTGCGTCCTCCGGCCGAAGGCGCGACCCTAGCGTCTGAGCGCGTCAGGGCAAGGCCGGCAGGCGTCCCGTCAACACTCTTTGGGCTGAGAGGCCACGGCGATGGCCGCGGCGGGCTGAGCCTTGTCGCCGCAGTCGGTGACGCGCTGGACCTCGCGGCTGTCGGACTGGGGCAGGTTCATGTCCACGCCGAACTGCGACAAGGCGGCGGCGGCGATCAACGCCACCAGCCCGATCAACATTTCCAGCAGCGCCTGAAGCACCGACGTTCCCCTCTGTCGACTTCACGCATTATGCCGTTATCGCCTCGCCACGGCAATCGAAGCGTGATGAAGCTTCGGTAATCCGTGTCATCCTCGGCGACGGTTCGGCGGAGGCCTTCGATTGGAAGACACCCAGGCTCGCGCGCTCGCCACCCGTGACTGGCTGCCCGCCGACAAGGTGTGGCGCAAGGCGCGGGCGCACCGGTTCACGCCATTGATGGAGAACGCCGCCTATTTCGAGGCGCTGGAGGCGGCTCTGGCGAGGGCGCGGCGGTCGGTTATCATCCTGGGCTGGCAGTTCGATCCACGCACCCGGCTGGACCCGCACAGCCGCATCGGCGACCGCCAGGCCGAGATCGGACATCGGCTGCGGCTGATGATCAAGGAGAACCCCGAGCTGGACGTGCGCCTGCTGATCTGGCGCTCGCCACTGCTCATCGCGGCGTCCCAGGGTTTCTTCCCGCAACGGGCCCAGCGCTGGTTCAGGAAGCGGATCGCGGAGTTCCGGCTGGATGCGCCAGGGCCGCTGGGCGCCTGTCACCATCAGAAGGTGGTGGTGATCGACGACAAGCTGGCCTTCGTCGGGGGCGGCGACATCTCGGTGGACCGATGGGACAGCGAGGAGCACCTGGACGGCGATCCCCGGCGCTGCCTGCCGTCGGGCCTGATCTGCTCGCCGCGGCACGAGGTGATGGCCATGTTCGACGGGCCGGCGGCGCATGCGCTGGGCGACCTGGCGCGCATCCGCTGGTATCGGGCGACGGGAGAGCGCGTGCGCCTCGCGCCCGCCGCCGCCGATCCCTGGCCCGAGCATATCGCCCCGGCGCTGACAGACGTCGAGATCGGGGTGGCCCGCACCATGCCCAAGTGGCGGCGGCGGCACGGGGCCGACGAGTCGCTGAGGCTGCACCTGGACGGCATCGCCAAGGCCAGGCGGCTGATCTACATGGAGAACCAGTACGTCACCTCGCCCAAGATCGCGGAAGCGCTGGCGAAGCGGCTGGCCGAGCCGGACGGGCCGGAGGTGGTGATCGTCACGACGCTGCAGGCGCCCAGCTGGTTCGACCAGATGACCATGGACACCGCCCGGGCGGAGGTGCTGCACGCCCTGGAGCAGGCCGACGTCAACAACCGCTTGACCGCCTGGGCGCCAGTGACCGAGGAGGGCGGGCGGATCATCGTCCACTCCAAGGTGACCATCATCGACGACCAGCTGCTCCGGATCGGCTCGTCGAACCTGAACAACCGCTCGTTCGGCTACGACAGCGAGTGCGACGTGGCCGCGGCGCCGGGGCCGGAGGGGGAGGCGACGATCAGGGCCTTCCGTCACCGGCTGATCGGCCACTTCCTGGGCGTGGACATGGCGACCTACGCCTCGTGCGAGGCGCTGTCGGCGTCGGTCGGGGAGGCCATCGCCACCTATGGCGGCACGCGGATGCGGCAACTGGGCATGCAGGGCGCCTCGCGATTCGAGCGGATGGTGGCGGAGTTCCAGCTGGGGGATCCCAGCTCTCCGGCCGACGACTTCCGGCCCTGGAAGCGTCGGCGGCGCATGAAGGCCGTGCCTCACTTGAGCGAGAAGTCCATCACCAGCGGCAGGTGATCCGACGCCGCGCGCGCCAGGGGCGACAGGGGGGCGTGGATCGAAAGGGGCGTGACCTCCCGGCTGACGAAGAAGTGGTCGATGCGGATGGCGGGGAAGGCCGAGGGGAAGGTCTTCACCGAAGGGCGCAGCTTCAGCAGCCGCTGGGCGTCGGACAGGCGCCGGGTCAGGGCGGCGTAGGGCCGGGTCAGGGAGGTGCAGTTGAAGTCGCCGGTCAGAATGGTCGGGCCGACGCAGGCCGGGTCGGCCAGCCATCGGTCGCCGGCCAGGGCGCGAGCCTGGGCGCGCTGCTCGCGGGGGACCAGGCCCAGGTGGGTGTTGATGACCTGAACCGCGACGCCGTCCACGTCGATGGCCGCCCACAGGGCGCCGCGCGTCTCCAGGCCCCGCACGCCGCGCAGGGTCGGCAGGGCGCCGGCGCGCACAAGGCGCTCGGGAAGGTGGGTCAGGATGGCGTCGCCGTACTCCTCGGCCTCGACCTTCATGGCCGGATGGAAATGGACGCTCATGGACAGCCGGTCGGCGATCTCGCGCGCCTGATCGACACCCCCCGAGCGGGCCCGGCCGACGTCCAGCTCCTGCAGGCAGACGATATCGGCCTCGCACTCGGCGAGCACGGCGGCGATGCGCGCCACGTCGAGGCGCCGGTCGGTCCCCAGGCATCTATGGACGTTGTAGGTGACGATGCGGGCCATGGGCTCCGGTTGGGATCGACCGCCGGCGGGCGGGGGTGCGGCGCGACTTCTACAGTTCGACCAGCCGGTTCGCCAGTTCGTCGGGGTTGTGCGGGGCGGGCGGGAACTCGCGGGCGAGCACCTCGGCGCAGAGCTGGATCGCGGCGACGAAACCGTCGGCGGGGTCGCCAGCCTTGAGGCCGCGCACCAGGGCGGCGACGGCGTCAGCCCAGACCTCCTGGTCGACGCGGGCGTGGATGCCCTCGTCGGCGACGATCTCGACGCGGTGGTCGGTCAGGGCGGCGAAGATCAGCACGCCGGTCCGGTCCCGGGTGGCGTGGAGGCCATGGGCGAGGAACTGCTGGACGGCGGCGCGCCGGACGCGCTCGCGGCGTACGCCCGGCGGCGTGATCCAGCGGGCGAGGCCGGGGATCAGGCCCAGGCCATAGACCGCGCCGAAGACCAGGGTCTGGACCATGACCATGGCGCCGACCAGGGCGGCGATCCGAGCGCCCTCGGCGGCGCGGTGCTCGGCGCTCCAGCCCGCGCCCAGACCGTTCAGCCAGCCGGCCTCGAACCCGGCCAGCACGAGCATCAGGGGGGCGGCCAGGGCGGCGGCGGCCGCCCAGAGCATGACGATGTCGCGATAGTCGGAGACCCTGCGGGCGGCGACGCAGAAGATCTCGCCGGAGGTGCGGGTCTCGGCCTCGGCGATGGCCGCGCGGACCCGCTCGTGGTCGGCGGGGGGCAGGACGGTCTTGCTCATCACCAGCCTCCTGAGGCGCCGCCGCCCCCGAACGATCCGCCGCCGCCGCTGAAGCCCCCGCCACCGAAGCCCCCGCCGAACCCGCCGCCTCCGCCGCCTCGTGAGTTGTTGCGGAGCGCCTCGCTGGCCGCCCACAGGATGACCGGGCCCAGACCGTGGCGGCGACGCCGTCGCTGGCCGGCGGACGACAGGACGCCGCCGATGGTGATCAGCACCAGGGCGACGATGATGACGAGGATGACGACGGCGCCCAGATCGAGCTCGCCGCGATCGCGATGCATGGCCTGGGCCGCCTCGGCGGCGCGGCTCTCGGCCTCCGCCCGGTCGAGGGTCAGCTGGTCGGCGATGGCCTCGACCCCCTGGGTGATGCCGCGCTCGAAGCCGCCGTTGCGGAAGGCGGGCAGGATGTCGTTCTCGATGATCTGGGCGCTCATGGCGTCGGTCAGGACAGGTTCGAGCCCATAGCCAACCTCGATCCGGACCTTGCGCTCCTCGGGCGCGACGATCAGCAGCACGCCGTTGTCGGCGCCCCGGCGGCCGATGCCCCATTCGCGGCCCAACTGGTAGCCGTAGTCGGCGATGTCATAGCCCTCGAGGCTGCGCAGGGTGACCACGACCAGCTGATCGCCGGTCTGCTGCTCCAGGGCCTCCAGGCGCCGGGTGAGCTCCGCCTCCTTGTCGCGCGACAGCAGTTGGCCCTCGTCGACCACGCGGCCGGACAGGGCGGGGAAGATGGGCTGGGCAGCGGCCGGGAACGCGAAGAGCGCCGCCAGGACCGCGAACAACAGGAGCAGAGGCGCGAGGAGACGTGCCGGAGGGGCGAGGGCCGGGGTCA
>CAXBPJ010000036.1:0-8848 GCA_963977325.1 uncultured Brevundimonas sp.
TCTGCCAGACATTGGCCCAGACCTCGCCGGGGGCGGGCCCCGAGCCGTCGGCATCGATCCATTCCAGCTCGTTCAGATCGACCACGGGGCGGCCGTCGTCGGTGACGGTGACCCGCCCCGTCTCGGCCAGGCTTTCGGGATCAAGGAAACGCAGCTCGGCCGTGCCGTCGCTCATGATCAGGCGACGGCCATCCTGGGTCAGGCCCCAGCCTTCGCCGGGATAGGTGAAGCCGGTGATCGGGGCCAGGGTCTCGATGTCCCAGACAAAGCCGGTCTGACTGCGCCAGGTCAGGCTGATCAGCCGGTCGCCCCAGTCGGTCAGGCCCTCGCCGAAATAGGCGGTCGAGAGCTCGCGCCTGTCCAGCACCACGCCGTCCTCAAGACGGACACGGCGGATGGTCGAGGGATACTGGCCGGTCGACTCGTAGAGGACGCCGTCACGGAAGATCAGACCCTGAGTGAAGGCGGTCGGGTCATGCGGATAGCGCCGCACCACCTCATAGGTCTGGAGCGGGGCGGGGCCGTCGGACGGTGCGACCGCCGCGATCGGCCCGATCGAAGACGGCGTCTGGGCCGAGGCGCAGCCGCCGACTGAAAGGCCGGCGACCACGATCAGGGCGGCCCACCCTCGGTCCAAGGTCAGACGCCGGGCTCGGCCGTCTCGCGAGCGTTGAGGGCGGCCTGCCGCGCGGCCTCGGCGGCGGTCTTTCGATCCTGCGACTTGCGGGACCACATGTTCAGTCCCTCGACCAGGGCCGAGAAGGCCATGGCGGCGTAAATATAGCCCTTGGGCACGTGCACCCCGAAGCCGTCGGCGATCAGCACCATGCCGATCATCAGCAGGAAGCCCAGGGCCAGCATGACCACGGTCGGGTTCTTGTTGATGAAGTCGGCCAGCGGATCGGCGGCCAGCAGCATGACCGCCACCGCCGCCAACACCGCCACCACCATGATCGGCAGGTGATCGGTCATGCCGATGGCGGTCAGGATGGAGTCGATCGAGAACACCAGGTCCAGCAGGATGATCTGAAAGATCGCCGCGCCGGCGTTGTTGATGACCACCGCCTTCTTGTCGAGCACGTCGTGATCGGACGGGGTGGGGTCGACCGTGTGGTGGATCTCCTTGGTCGCCTTCCACACCAGGAACAGGCCGCCGGCGATCAGGATCAGATCCTTCCAGCTGAAGGCGGTCTCGAAGGCGGGCTCGCCGTGTTCGCCGATCGGACCGACCAGACCCAGGTCGATCACGGTGGCCGTGAGGCCGACCAGCCAGGCGATGATCGACAACAGCGCCAGACGCATGATCAGGGCCAGGCCGATGCCGATCCGGCGCACCCGCTTGCGCTGATGCTCGGGCAGTTTGTTCGACAGGATCGAAATGAAGATCAGATTGTCGATGCCCAGCACCACCTCCATCACCACCAGGGTGACGAGGGCGGCCCAGGCCGCGGGATCGGAAAGAAGAGGTGTTATGCTGTCGAGCATCGTGGGTTCCTGCGCATCAAGCTGCGTGGGAAAGCGCTAGGAGGCTTGGCCGTTCCGATCAAGCGCCCGTGATGCGACATCGTGGCCGACGATCGCTCAATCTTCGGCCTCGATCTCGGCCACCAGCGGGAAATGATCCGAGATGACCTGGCCGTCGAAGGATTCGGTTAGGGTCGAGAAATTCAGCACCTCGATGCCATCACCGACGAAGATGTGGTCGATGGCCTCGCCGTCGGTGCGCCGGATGTCGAAGCCGTTGAAGGTGCCTTCGGGGCCCGCCACGCGAGGGCTGACACGACGGGCGTCGGCCAGGCCGTCCTCGACGATGCGACGATAGGGAGCGCTGCCGGGGCCGGTGTTGAAGTCGCCCAGCGCCACCTCGACCGCGCCTTCGGCCACCGGCAGGTCGGCGAGGATCCGGGCGCACTGACGCCGGGCCTCCTGGCCCTCGTGATCGAAGTGAGTGTTCCGGACGTCCCACAGCTGGCCGTCGGCGCGGTCACGCAGCAGGACGCGGGTGATGGTGCGTGGATAGGCCGAGTCCCATCCCTTCGACGGACGGTCGGGCGTGGGCGAGCACCACAGGGTCTGGCGCTCCAGCGCCTCGAAGCGGGATGTCCGCCAGAACAGGGTGGCGCTCTCGGCCGTGCGGCTGTCGTCGCGGCCCAGGCCATAGCTGTCGAAACCCGGCAGCTGCCGACCCAGCCAGCGCACCACCTGGCGCTTGGACTCCTGAACACCGAGGATGTCGGGGTCGACACGCTGGATTTGCGCGGCCAGGTGCGGCCGCCGCTCGGGCCAGCTGGGCGTGTCCTCGGCCAGGGCGACGCGGATATTGTAGCTCATCACCCGGATCGACGAGGCGTCCTGGCCGGTCGCCGCGGCGCCGGGCTGGGCCGTCGATACGCGGGCGGCGGCCCTGGCCGCGACCGGCGGCTCGCTATGGGCCTCGGGTGAACAGGCCACGAGAAACATGCCGGTGAGGAGGAGAGAGCAGCGGAGGGACATGACGGCCTGATCAGAACAAGACGAACGTCACCATCCTACCGCGCCGCCGATGAATAAAGCCCCGCCCGCCCGCGTCCTTGCGACGCGGCGTCTTGGTTGCGATGGGCCGGACCCCGTGCTATCAGGCGCCCGCCTTGGCGAGGGCGGTTCTGACAGGAACTGTCGCTAGCATGCTTTCATTCAGCATTTCAGAGGCTTGGCCGGAGCGGTGATCCGCTGCCGGTCGCGACCCAGACGCTCAACAGCGGGCTTTTATACGTGGCCATGGATTTCAGGACGACGGAAGTCGGCGACCGTTACGCTCAGGCGCTGTTCGATCTCGCCGACGAGACCGGCGCGCTCGAGGCCGTTCGCGCCGATCTCAAGTCTCTGGCCGCCGCCTGGAAGGACAGCGCCGACCTGCGTCGCCTGGCGACCTCGCCGGTGATTTCGGACGAGGACCAGGGCAAGGGGCTGACCGCCGTCGCCGACAAGGCGAAGTTCAACGTCACGACCCGCAATTTCCTGGGTCTTCTGGCCCAGAACGGCCGCGCCGGCGACCTGACCGCCGTCATCGCCAGCTTCGAACGCCTCTACGCCAAGAAGACCGGCGTGGTCGCCGCCGAGGTGGTCTCGGCCCAGGCGCTGGACGCCGGCCAGATGACCAAGATCAAGACGGCCCTGCGCACGGCGCTGGGACGTGACCCCGAATTGTCCGCCCGCGTCGACCCGTCGATCCTGGGCGGTCTGAAGGTCAAGGTGGGCTCCAAGCTTTACGACGCCTCGCTGAAGACCAAGCTCGACCAGATGAAATTCGCGCTCAAGCGCGCCTGAACCGCCTTTGAATTGACGCCCCGGGCGGCCCAGCCGCTCCGATCAGACCAAGACGAAAGAGCCAGTCATGGACATCCGCGCCGCTGAAATCTCGGCCATCCTCAAGTCGCAGATCGCCAACTTCGGCGTCGAAGCCGATGTTTCCGACGTCGGCCAGGTGCTGTCGGTCGGCGACGGCATCGCCCGCATCCACGGTCTGGACAATGTCCAGGCCGGCGAGATGATCGAATTCCCCAAGGCCGGGGTGAAGGGCATGGCCCTGAACCTGGAGCGCGACAATGTCGGCGCCGTGATCTTCGGCTCGGACGCCGCCATCGCCGAGGGCGACGAGGTCCGCCGTCTGGGCGAGATCGTGGACGTGCCGGTCGGTAAGGGCCTGCTGGGCCGCGTCGTCAACCCGCTGGGCGAGCCGATCGACGGCAAGGGCCCGATCCAGTTCACCGAGCGTCGCCGCGTGGACGTCAAGGCGCCGGGCATCATTCCCCGCAAGTCGGTGCACGAGCCGATGCAGACGGGCCTGAAGGCCATCGACACCCTGATCCCGATCGGTCGCGGCCAGCGCGAGCTGATCATCGGCGACCGTCAGGTCGGCAAGACCGCCGTCGCCATCGACACCATTCTGAACCAGAAGTCGGTCAACGCCACCGACGATGAGTCGGCCAAGCTGTACTGCATCTATGTCGCCATTGGTCAGAAGCGCTCGACCGTGGCCCAGATCGTCAAGACGCTCGAGGAATCGGGCGCCATGGACTACACCATCGTCGTCGCCGCCACCGCCTCGGAACCGGCCCCGCTGCAGTTCCTGGCGCCGTTCGCCGGCACCGCCATGGGCGAGTTCTTCCGCGACAACGGCATGCACGGCCTGATCGTCTATGACGACCTGTCGAAACAGGCCGTCGCCTATCGTCAGATGTCCCTGCTGCTGCGCCGCCCGCCGGGCCGCGAAGCCTATCCGGGCGACGTCTTCTATCTCCACTCGCGTCTGCTCGAGACCCAGGCCAACGACGTGTCGGCCTACATCCCGACGAACGTGATCTCGATCACCGATGGCCAGATCTTCCTGGAATCCGACCTGTTCTATCAGGGCATCCGCCCGGCCGTGAACGTTGGCATCTCGGTGTCGCGCGTGGGCTCTTCGGCCCAGACCAAGGCGATGAAGAAGGTCGCCGGCACCATCAAGGGCGAGCTGGCCCAGTATCGGGAAATGGCCGCCTTCGCCAAGTTCGGTTCGGACCTGGACGCCTCGACCCAGAAGCTGCTGGCCCGCGGCGCGCGCCTGACGGAGCTCCTGAAGCAGCCGCAGTACAGCCCGCTGACCATGGAAGAGCAGGTCATCTCGGTCTACGCCGGCACCCGCGGCTACCTGGACGCCGTCGCCGTGGCCGACATCGGCCGCTTCGAGTCCGAGCTGCTGGCGCGGGTGAAGTCCTCCAAACCGGGCCTGCTGGACGGCATCCGCACCAAGAAGGACCTGACGCCCGAACTGGAAGCCGAGCTAAAGGCCGTCCTGGACGACTTCTCCAAGACCTTCGCCTGAGCCCTGACCACGGAAAGCTGAGAGAGTAGCGCCGGATGGCCAGCCTCAAGGAAATGCGCAATCGGATCGGAAGCGTGAAAGCCACGCAGAAGATCACGAAGGCCATGCAGATGGTCGCGGCGGCCAAGCTGAAGCGCGCCCAGGATCAGGCCGAAAGCGCCCGGCCCTATGCCGAGCGCATGGCCGCGGTCATCGCCAATCTGGCGGCGGGCGTGTCCGGCGACGGCGCGCCCAAGCTGCTGGCCGGCACCGGCTCCGATCAGACGCACCTGATCGTGGTGGCCACGGCCGACAAGGGCCTGGCCGGCGGCTTTTCGACCAACGTCATCCGCGCCGCCCGCGACCGGATCAACAGCCTGCTGGCTGAGGGCAAGGATGTCCGCATCATCGCCGTCGGCCGCAAGTCCCGCGACCAGCTGACCCGGCTGTTCGGCGATCGCGTGCTGAAGACCTTCGAGCTGTCGGATCACAAGACGCTCGGCCTGCCCGCGGCCCAGCCGATCGCCGAGATGATTGCCGAGGAGTTCGAGGCCGGCCGCGCCGACGTCGTCACCCTGTTCTACAGCCGCTTCAAGTCGGTCATCGCCCAGGTCCCGACCGCCAAGCAGATGGTCCCGGCCGTGGTCGAGGGAGACGCGCCGCTGATCGATCTGAACGGCGCCGTCTATGAATATGAGCCGTCGGAAGAGGAAATCCTCGAGACCCTGCTGCCGCGCAACCTGACCACCCAGATCCTGGCCGCGCTTTACGAGAATCAGGCGGGATTCTTCGGCTCGCAGATGGCGGCGATGGACAACGCCACGCGCAACGCCGGCGACCTCATCAACGCCCTGACGCTGCAGTACAACCGCTCCCGCCAGGCCCAGATCACCACCGAGCTGATCGAGATCATCGCCGGCGCCGAAGCCCTCTGATCCCGACCGACACGACACTCCGAACCGGACCCACGCCATGACCGACACCGTCGCCCCCAAGAAGACCCCCGCCAAGAAGCCGGCCGCCAAGAAGGCCGCTCCCGCCGCCCAGGCCGCCTCCGGCGCGCCCGTTCAGGCCGTCGCCACCGGCAAGATCGCCCAGGTCATCGGCGCCGTCGTTGACGTTGAGTTCGACGGCCACCTGCCGGCGATCCTCAGCGCCCTGACCACCGAGAACACCGACCAGAAGACGGGCGAGCCCTTCCAGCTGGTGCTCGAGGTCGCCCAGCACCTGGGTGAGAACATGGTCCGCACCATCGCCATGGACACCACCGAGGGCCTGACCCGCGGCCAGCCGGTGACCGACACCGGCGAGTCCATCCTGGCCCCCGTCGGCCCCGGCACCTTGGGCCGCATCATGAACGTGGTCGGCGCGCCGATCGACGAGCAGGGCCCGATCAAGACGACGATGTACCGCCCGATCCACCGCGAGGCGCCCAGCTTCGAGGAACAGTCGACCTCGTCGGAAATCCTGGTCACCGGCATCAAGGTCATCGACCTGATGTGCCCCTACACCAAGGGCGGCAAGATCGGCCTGTTCGGTGGCGCCGGTGTCGGCAAGACCGTGACCATGCAGGAGCTGATCAACAACATCGCCAAGGCCTACGGCGGCTATTCCGTCTTGGCCGGCGTGGGTGAGCGCACCCGCGAGGGCAACGACCTGTATCACGAGATGATCGAGTCTAACGTGAACGTGGACCCGACCAAGAACAACGGCTCGACCGAGGGCTCCAAGTGCGCCCTGGTCTATGGCCAGATGAACGAGCCTCCCGGCGCCCGCGCCCGCGTCGCCCTGACCGGCCTGGCCCAGGCCGAGTACTTCCGCGACGAGGAAGGCAAGGACGTGCTGCTGTTCGTCGACAACATCTTCCGCTTCACCCAGGCCGGCTCGGAAGTGTCGGCGCTCTTGGGCCGCATCCCGTCGGCGGTGGGCTATCAGCCGACCCTGGCGACCGAGATGGGCAATCTGCAGGAGCGGATCACCTCGACCAAGAAGGGCTCGATCACCTCGGTCCAAGCCATCTACGTCCCGGCCGACGACCTGACCGACCCGGCGCCCGCCGCCTCCTTCGCCCACCTGGACGCGACCACGGTGCTGAGCCGCGACATCGCCGCCCAGGCCATCTTCCCGGCCGTGGATCCGCTGGACTCGACCTCGCGGATCATGGACCCGCTGGTCATCGGCGAGGAGCACTACAACGTCGCCCGTTCGGTCCAGGAAGTGCTGCAACAGTACAAGGGCCTGAAGGACATCATCGCCATCCTGGGCATGGACGAGCTGTCGGAAGACGACAAGCTGGTCGTGTCGCGCGCCCGCAAGATCCAGCGCTTCCTGTCGCAGCCCTTCTTCGTGGCCGAGCAGTTCACCAACTCGCCCGGCAAGTTCGTCGAGCTGGCCGACACCATCCGCTCGTTTAAGGCCATCGTGGCCGGCGAGTACGACCACCTGCCGGAAGCCGCCTTCTACATGGTCGGCGCCATCGAGGAAGCCGTCGAGAAGGCCCAGAAGATGGCGGCGGACGCCTGATGGCCGGAAAGCTGAACTTCTCCCTGGTCGCCCCGGAACGCGAGGTCTTCGCGGGACTGGTCGATCAGGTCGATGCTCCGGGCGTGGAGGGCGACTTCGGCGTGCTGCCGGATCACGCCCCCTTCATGACCGCCCTGCGCGAAGGTCCGATCACGGTCATCGACGGCGGCGCGCGCCGGGTGTTCGACGTCAAGGGCGGCTTCGCCGACGTGCCGCCGCAAGGCCTGACCATCCTGGCCGAGGAAGCTGCCGAGGTCACCGCCGCTTAAGGCGGGCGTCAGCCACGATCTTTGCGCCCCGGTCCGCTTAGGCGGGCTGGGGCGTTTCGTTAAGGGCTTCGGGGGTGCGTTCGGCGAACTGACCGCCGACGCGATAGCGCCACAGATAGGACGGGGCGATGGCCTCCAGTCCGGTGGGCTCGATGCCGAGGTCGTTGAGGCCCAGGGCGCCGTCCGCCACCACATTGTCCGACTGCAGCATCACCACCTGATCGCGGGTCAGGGCTGGGGCGATGCCGATCTTGGCGGTCAGCTCGGCGAAACCGCCCAGGATACGCGCGATCGGAAAGGGCAGGGGCGCGAGGAAGCGGTTGCGGTTGGTCTCGCGCAGGATCAGCTCCAGGATCTGGCGGAAGGTCCAGACGGCCGGCCCGCCCAGTTCATAGGTCTTCCCCTCGGTCCCGACGTCAGTCGTGGCGCGGGCGACAGCCTCGGCCAGATCTCCCACATAGACGGGCTGGAACCGGGTGTGGCCGCCGCTGATCAGGGGCAGGGCGGGCGCCATGGTCGCCATCTGGCCGAACTTGTTCAAAAAGCCGTCGCCGGCCCCGAAGACGATCGAGGGGCGCAGGATCACCGCATCGGGGAAGGCGGCGCGCACGGCCGCCTCGCCCTGGCCCTTGGAGCGGCCGTAGGCGCCTTCGGCGGCCTCGTCGGCCCCGATGGCCGAAATCTGGACCAGGCGGGTCACGCCGTCGGCCGCGGCGGCCTTGGCGATCCGCTCGGCCGCCTCGACGTGCATGGTCTGGAAATCGGCCGATCCGGTCTCGTACAGAACGCCGACCAGATTGACTGCCGCATCGGCGCCGCGCAGGGCCGCTTCGACATCGGCGTCGCGGCGCACGTCACAGCGCACGATCTGGATCTGGCCGACATCGCCCATCGGCTTCAGGTCGATGGCGTGGTGCGGCCGCCGGACGGCGACGCGAACCCGCCAGCCCCGACGGGCCAGGGCGCGCACGGCCTGGGTCCCGGCAAAGCCGGACCCGCCGAATACCACCACCAGACCCGGACCCGATCGCGCCATGTCGCCTGCTCGCCTTCATTGCCTCTGGCCGACGCGCCGCCGGCCGGTGAGGCCATAGAACAGCCCGCCCGCGCGGGCAACGCGCCAGAACAGCTGAGAACACGCCAGAAACCGCTAAAGGCCGTTGACCGGGGGGGAGTCCTCCCTTAAGGGTCCGCGCCTTCCAGACGGAAACGTCTGGGCCCAGGTGGCGGCATT
>CAXBPJ010000037.1:0-8790 GCA_963977325.1 uncultured Brevundimonas sp.
GATCGGGCCGAAGGTGTCGGATTCGGTACGGGTTTGGGTCATGGTCGTCTCGTTGAGGGTCGGGTCCGGACGCGCTATATAGCCAGTGGACTGGCTAGGTGCGACATGAAACTGGGTGTGCTCGAGGCGAAGAACCGGCTGTCGGAACTGCTGGATCGCGCGATCAGCGGCGAGGAGATCGTGATCACCCGCCGAGGTGAACCCGAGGTGGTGCTCACGCCGCTGCGCAAGGCGGTCTCCAGAGCGGAGGCCGAGCGGCTGGTCGACGCCATGTTCGATCTTCACAAGCGCTACAAGGGGCCGATCGGCACGACCGAACAGACCAAGCGGGATATCAACGAAGGTCGGCGGTTTTGACGGGTTTCGTGGTCGACGCCTCGATCGCGGTCGCTTCGCTGACGCCTGAAGTCGGATCGGCCGACGCCCGACCGATCATGATCGAGGCCAAGGCGGCGGGCGTGGTCGGGCCGGCGCACCTGACGCTGGAGGTCGTCAACGCCCTTCTCGTCAAAAGCCGGAGGGGGTCGATCGATGACGATTATCGCAGCGAGGCCATCCGCCGCCTGGGCGCCTACGGCATCCTTGTCGATACGCCTCGCGACCCCAGCGCGGTGATTGAGCGCGTGATCGGCCTTGCGGATCGCCATCGGTTGACCGCCTATGATGCAGCCTACCTGGAGTTGGCGCAGCGCATGGGAGCAACCTTGGCCAGCTTCGATGGCGACCTCAGGCGTGCGGCCGAAGCCGAAGGCGTGCCGGTCCGCCCGAAATGACCACCGGCTGGGTCGGGACCGGCAAGGTGCGGGCGCGTGAGGACGGCAAGGCTGTCGAGATCGTCATCGACGGCCTGACCACCCAGGCCAAGTACTACAAGCCCCTGGTCTATGAGTTCATGCGCAAGGAGTGGCGCGGCGCCCGCCCGGCGTGGGGTGACCACGTGGTCGAGATCCGCATGGAGCATGTCGGCGACCCGCCGTGGATGGATCTCGACAATCTGGCTAAGGCGCTGCTGGACGCCATCAAGGGCTATCTGTTCCACGATGACGCTCAGGTGGCGCGGCTGCTGGTCGAGCGGCACGAAGGCGAGCGCGAGCGGATCGTGATCCGCGCCTATCCGCGTCAGCCCTCGGGCGGATAGCGCTCGAAACTGGGAAGGTCATCCAGCCGCGTCATCCAGCTGATGCGATCGGCGGTCTGGATCTGGGCCTGGAGGGGCAGGGCGTCGGGATCGTCCAGGGTCGCCGACTGGATGTCGATCATGCCGGGGAAGATGCCGTCGTTGGTGTAAAACAGCCCGGCGCCGCAGTTTCCGCAGAAGTGACGGCGCCCATGCTCCGATGAGGCGTAGACGCGCGGTTCGCCCTCAATCTCGAACTGCTCCTGGGCCAGCAACGCCCAGGCCACCGCCGGAGCGCCTGCCGAGCGCCGACAGTCCTGGCAATGACAGAGCGCGTGTCGCGCCTCGCCGGTGATCCGATAGACGATGGCTCCACAATGGCAGCGGCCTTCGAGCATCTTCGCCTCCCTGGGGGTTCACGAAATGTTCTGCTGCGGACGGGCCGTTGTCAATGCGCCTGCTGCGCTCGCGCATCTCTCGGAAATGGGCCGGTTCGTCAGCGACGGCGGAGCTCGACGCGGACGGGCTGGTGGTCACCATGCTCGAACTTCAGGTCCGCCCCGGCGACGCGTGCCAGCTCGACTTCAGGCGCCAGAAGGAAGCCGTCGATCACGGTGGTGTAGTTTTCGGCGGGTCGATAGGGGCGTTCATTGGTGCGAACCGTCGGCACCGTGGGATCGGCCGCGATCGTCCAGCCTTCGGGGAGCAGATCGGCCGGAAAGTCGTGCACCCAGAACAGGTACTGGGCCTCGGTCGTGTGCGGATTATCGGTCTGCGCCAGACGCAGGTTCCAGTCGCCTCCGATGACGACACCTCGCCCGAGCGCGCGCTCGGCCTGGGCGTGCTGCAGCAGGGTCGAAATCTGTCGCCTGCGCAGGGCCGCGGCCTCGTCGAACGCGGCCAGGTGGACATTGACGACCGTCCAGCCGCCGCCCGGGCCGTCGATGCGGGCGGCGACGGCGGCGTAATGGCGTCTCAGCGCACCGTCATAGGGATCGCCGTCGTTCGGCAGGCGCCACAACTGAACTTCCGTGACGCCTAGGCGGGAGTAGGAGGCCAGACCGTTGCGGATACGCAGCGGCGGTGGCAGCCAGCGTGTCCGGAAGTCGGCGTAGAAAACCTGGGCATGGTTGGGCAGGCCGTCAGCGATGGCGCCCTTCAGATCGACCCACCAGTTGACCACGCTGGCCGAGGCGTTCTCCTGGGTCAGGATCACGTCGGCGTCCGAAGCCGCCAGCCATGCCGCGATGGCGTCGCGATTGGCTTTCGTGTCGGCGCGGCTAGGAGGCAGATAGGCCTTGCCGCCATCGGCGAAGAAATCCGCGTTTCGGCCCAGGCCCGCATAGCCCAGATTCCATGTGACGATGGACAGGGTGTCGGTCGGTGAGGCGGGAGCGGTCGTCGGGCGAACGATGCTGAGATCGGTGGCGGTCGAGGGGGTCGCTCCCGTGGCTTGGATCGAGGCGCAGGCATAGGCGCCGAGGATCAGAAACAGCGCCAGAGCGGCGATGATGCGGCGCCGCGCCTTCACCAGAGTTTGCTGATGTCGGGAAAGAGCCGCGCGAGCCGCTCGTTCTCCTGCGGCGACCGACGCAGTTTGGCCAGCCTGAATTTCAGCCGACGCCAGGCCGTGACCGGACGTTGCGCCTTGGGCGTGCGACGCCGCTGGGCCCGCTCCTCGCGCTTGAGCGTCCAGGCATAACGTCCGTCGTGCGGCCTGAACTTGCGCAACGGCATGTGAACCGGCTCCTTGTCCCCGGTGTCGCCGATCTTCTCCAGGGCTGTCTGGACGCCCCATGCCAGGATGGCGAAGCCGCCGCCTTCGCCGGCCACGGTGGTGGCGAAGCCGAAGATGTTGCGGGCGTTGGACAGTTCCGTGACCATCTCGGCGTGTCGATTGGACATCTGCCAATCGGCCAGGGTCGCCGGCGGCGTGAAGGCCTGGAGCGAGGTCAGGGACGCGGTCAGCATCGTCTCATAGTGGTTGAGATAGACCCACAGACCCACCGCCCCAATGACCACCAGAGGCCCATAGGTGAAGATCGCCGTCATGCTGACGGCGCCGCCGGTGAACATCGCCTTCAGGCTGGTCATGTTGATGGCGATGTTGATCATGATCAGGGTGCCGGCGAACACGAACATCGGGTTGAACTGATTCTGCAGCGCCTTGCCGGACAGGGCGATGCCGCTGAACCCCTGCTCGGCCGTGGCGATCGCCTGGGCGTAGGCTTCGGGCGTGCCTGTGGAGGCGATGAGGCGCGCGCTCTCGAAATTGTCGGTGATCCGTCGCGACTCGGCCGCGAAGATCGCCCCGTCGTGCAGGAACTGGGCGATCAGCATCATCACGATCATCGCGCCCATGCCGAACAGGCAGATGCTGTAGACATTGTAGATGCGATAGGTGCCGGCCAGCCGACCGCAATAGATCGGCGGTCGCCCCGACAGCCTGGCGCGGGCGACCTCCAGCCGACAGTGCAGCACGACCCAGAACGACACGAAGGCCAGGAAGGCGAGCGCGCCCAGGGGCCACATGGCCAGCATGCCGACCAGGGTGATGTCGTTGGTGAAAAAGATCACCACCCAGGCGGAGATCATGGCCAGGGTGACGATAACCAGTTCGCCGAACTCGCCCGGCCAGACGTCGCGGTGGCCGTCGGCGTTGTTGCTGACGACGCCATGGCGCAGCAGCCACAGACGTCCCGCATGGGCGTAGGCCCAGATGAGGGCGGCGACGGCGATCACATAGACGGCGAGGACCAGACCCGCGTCGATCAGGAATTCGGAAAGCTTGTCGTCCATCGAGCCCTCCCCAGAGCGCGAACGACGTTAGCCGAATTCTATTTCTTGCGGAACTGGTCCAGCGAGACGACCTTGGGGCCGTCCGATATGGGCTCCGGCGTGGTGTGTTCTGCGGAGCGTTCGGTCTCGGGCTCCGGTTCAGGGGCCAGGGCGGGCGGATCGAACTGCAGCAAGAATCCCACGGAGGGATCGTAGAAACGGGTGACGGCCGCATAGGCCACGGCCAGAACCTTGGGCACACCGCCGAACTTGAGCATTACGGAAAAGCCGTCGACGCCGACGTCCAAATCCCAGAACTGATGCTGGAGGACGATGGTCATTTCGTCGGGATATTTGGCCACCACGTCCGGCGGGCAGGTGACGCCGACGCCTCGTGTCTTGAAGGTGACGTAGAAGTGGTGTGCGCCGGGCATGCCCTCTTCGGCGACGCGCGACAGGGCCGAGCGCACCACGCCGCGCAGGGCTTCCTGCGCCAGCCGCTCGTATCCCATCTCGTCCTTGGACGGCGTGTCGTCGGTCATCGGATCCCCGTCGGCCTGATCGCGACTGATAGCGGGGCCGTGGGCCGGGCGTAAAGGCGCGTTCGGTCCGAGAGCCGAACAAACCGGCGTCATGTGAGGAAAAGCGCCGGGATTCTGTTGGCAGGCTCCCGACAGGCCCCGCCCGAGGATCTGAACCCTCGGGACTTAGGTCGGAATTACCGGAACCGCATTACGCGGCGACGGCGTATTCCTCAGCGAAGTTATCGTTCGCAGGTAGTTTAAAGGCCCGATACGCTGGGCCAACACGAGCGAAAGCAATCCTCTTTACACGTCCGTCGATGCTGGTCGGCCCCGCACAGTTCCGCCGATAACGCGGAAGAGATTGGTGGAGCCGCCGGGAATCGCACCCGGGTCCGGTCCGCTTATTACAGGCGCGTTTATCGCCATAGTCCGGGCGAACCCGGACGAGCCCAATATAGGCGTTTCCTCGCCTGGACGCTAGTCGGCGCGGCCGCGGCCGCTTCCGAAGTCTCGATTGAATTCGCTGCGCTGGCGGACATTGTCGGCGACGGCGCGGGAACGATCGCTCAACTGGTCCCACTCGCGCGCGGTCAGGCAGATGCGCGTGCCCATGCGCGACCCCACCGGGCGCTCGGTACGGCAAACCTGGCGTTCAGGATCGCCCGCCTCGGCATCGGGGGTCGCTTCAGCCTGCGGTCGCTGATCCACCGGCGGGAGATTGGCGGTGTTCAGATCCTGGCTCGCCAGGGCGGCGATGAGGATTGCGGTGTAAGCAAGCATGGTGACCTCGACATTCATGATCGCGGATCAGGAAAGCCTTACGTTCCGCGAAGGCGCCGCGTCTCCTGCCAGTTGATCCCCAACGCGCCTGTAACGCAAGGGTGCGACCTCCATCAGGCCCGCGTCCAGTCGGCAATCTGGTTGCGAAACCACGTCGTCTGCCGCCTCGCATATTGGCGCGTCGATCGCGCGAGAGTCGCGAGCGCGGCCTCCCGGGTGTGGCGCCCCTCAATGAGGGCGGAGATTTCCCGCACACCGACAGCCTTCATCACCGGGCGGTCCGGTGGGACACGTCGCGCGGCGAGGCGGGCGACCTCTTCCACCGCGCCGCCGTCAAGGATGATCCGCGACCGAGCGTCGCACGCCGCGTACAGCTCGCCTCTGGAGGGCTCCAGAACCAGAGATTGGAAGGTTTCCGGCGGCAGCAGAGGCTGGGTCGCCGCCTGCCAGTCTCCGAGCGTCCGACCGGTGTATGTCGCGACCGCATAAGCCCTGACCAGCCGTTGGCGGTCTCCTAACGTGATCCGCGCCGCCGAGCTGGCGTCAATCGCGGCGAGTCGGGCGCGAAAGGCGGGTTCGCCTTCGGCGTCGAACAGCGCCGAGGCGGCGTCGCGATCCGGAGAGGATATCTGGGGAATGTCGGCCAAGCCTTGGGTCAGGGCGCGAAAATACAGGCCCGTGCCGCCGACGACGATGGCTGGGCGGCCTTCCCGGGCGAGGGTCCCGAGCTCGACGTCAATGGCCCGAAGCCAGCGCCCCACAGACCAGGCGTCGGCGGCGTCGGCGACGCCGTAGAGGCGGTGCTCGGCCAGGGCCTCGTCCTCGATGCTGGGCCGGGCGGTCAGCACGCGCAGGTCGGCGTAGAGCTGCTGGCTGTCGGCGTTCAGGATCACCGCGTCGCGGCGGCGGGCGAGCTCCAGCGCCAGGCGAGACTTGCCCGACGCCGTCGGCCCGGCCAGCAGCAGAATCGGCTTGGTCCACTCGTTGCTGTCGGCGCGGGGGTCGCTCTCGGCCATGAGCGGGGATAGAAGGCGCCCGACGCCTTTTCGCAACCGGAGTTTCCTCGCGTGATCGATCGCGCTGCCGTCGAAGCCGTGCTGGACGGGATCGTCGACCCGAGGTCGGGGCGCGGTCTGATGGGCGCGGGGCTGGTCCAGGGGCTGGTGGTCGGAGAGGACCGCGCCGGCTTCGCCATGGAGGTTCCGGCGGCCGAGGCGGCCCTCTATGCGCCCGTGCGGGATGCGGCCGAAGCGGCGCTGAAGGCCATGCCGGGGATGGCCAGGGTGTCGGTGGTGCTGAGCGCCGAAGCCGCGCCGGACCGTCCGCGCCGCACTGCCGGCCTGTCGCCCGCCGCCCAGGACCAGAGCCGCGCCAAGGCCCCGGTCCCGACCGATCGTCCCGCCCATGTGCGCCGGGTGATCGCCGTGGCCAGCGGCAAGGGCGGGGTCGGCAAGTCGACCGTGGCGACCAATCTGGCGGTCGCCCTGGCCCAGGCCGGCTGGCGCGCGGGCCTTCTGGACGCCGATGTCTATGGCCCGTCGGCGCCGACCATGCTGGGGATCGCCGGCAAGCCCGCCTATGAGGACGGGGCCATGGTCCCGCCCGCGGCCTGGGGGATCACGGCCATGTCGGTCGGCCTGCTGACCGGCGCGTCGGACGCCATGGTCTGGCGCGGCCCGATGGCGAGCCAGGCCCTGACCCAGATGCTGACCCAGACCCGTTGGGGGACGGAGGCCGCGCCGCTGGACGTGCTGGTGGTCGACATGCCGCCCGGCACGGGCGACGTGGCCCTGACCCTGATCCAGAAGACGCCGCTGGATGGCGCGGTGATCGTCTCGACGCCGCAGGAGGTGGCCCTGGCTGACGCCCGCCGGGCCCATGCCCTGTTCGCCCGGGTCGGCACGCCGGTGCTGGGCCTGATCGAGAATATGTCGGGCGAGGTGTTCGGTCGCGGCGGCGCGCGTCGCGAGGCCGAGCGGCTGGGCGTGCCGGTGCTGGGCGAACTGCCGCTGGACGCCGCCTTGCGCGAAGGCGGAGACGCCGGTCGGCCATTGATGGCGAGCCAGCCGGACAGCGAGGCGGGCCAAGTGTTCGCGGCGATCGCCGCCGAGGTGACGCGGGCGCTGACCCTGCGTCAGGCCGGCTCGACCACCACGGCGGTGCCGTAGGCCAGGACCTCGGTGACGCCGGGCATGATCTCGGTGGCGTCGTAACGCATGGCCAGGATGGCGTTGGCGCCGATCGACTGGGCGTGGGCGACCAGTTCGACATAGGCTTCCTGGCGACCGGCCTCGGCCAGCTTCACATAGGCCCCGACGCGGCCGCCGATCATCGATTGCACCCCGCCGATGGCGTCGGAGACGACATTGCGCGACCGGACGGTGACGCCGCGCACCAGGCCCAGCTGGCGGGTGATGCGATGGCCGGGCAGGTCGTTGGTGGTGACGACGATCATCGGGGGCTCCGGGGTTCAGCGTCGCTCAAGGACGCGGAAGGTGAAGGCGTGGTCGTCCTTGTCGCCCGCCGGATGGCGTTCGGCCAGGATTTCCTCGAAGGCCGCCTCGTCGAAGGCGGGGAACAGGGCGTCCCCCTCGGGTTCGGCGTCCACCTCGGTGATATAGAGCCGCCGCGCGCGGGGCAGGACGGCGGCGTACAGCTGGGCCCCGCCGATGACGCAGACCTCGTCGACGCCGTCCTCAATCGCCGTCTCTCGGGCGATGGACAGGGCCTCGGCCAGGCTTTCGCACACCACCGCGCCCTTGGGCTCGTAGGACAGGTCGCGGGTCAGGACCAGATTGAGCCGGCCGGGCAGGGGGCGCAGCGGCAGGCTGTCCCAGGTCTTGCGGCCCATCAGGCAGGGCTTGCCCAAGGTGATGGCTTTGAACCGCTGCAGGTCCGAACGCAGTCGCCACGGAAGGTCGCCGTCCCGGCCGATGACGCCGTTGCGCGCGCGGGCGACGACGAGGGCGATGTGGGGCTGAGCCACCACTAGACCGCCACCGAGGCCTTGATGTGCGGCCAGGGGTCGTATCCCTCAAGCACGAAGTCCGACAGCTCGAAGGCGTGGAGGTCGCGCTTGTCGGCGACGGTCATGGTGGGCAGCGGGCGGGGGTCGCGGGCCAGCTGTTCGCGGGCCTGGTCGAGGTGGTTCAGATACAGGTGGGCGTCGCCCAGGGTGTGGACGAAGTCGCCGGGCTCCAGACCCGTCACCTTGCACAGCATCAGGGTCAGCAGGGCGTAGCTGGCGATGTTGAAGGGCACGCCTAGAAACACGTCGGCCGAGCGCTGATACAGCTGGCAGCTCAGCTTGCCGTCGGCGACAAAGAACTGGAACAGACAGTGGCAGGGCGGCAGGGCCATGTCCTCGACATCGGCCGGGTTCCAGGCGGAGACGATATGGCGGCGGCTGTTGGGGTTGGTGCGCAGCCCCTCGACCAGGCGGTCGATCTGGTCGATCACCCGGCCGTCGGGCGCGGCCCAGGAGCGCCATTGCTTGCCGTAAACGGGGCCCAGGTCGCCCTTGTCGTCGGCCCATTCGTCCCAGATGCTGACCTTGTTCTCCTTGACCTTGCTGACCTTGCTGACCTGACT
>CAXBPJ010000038.1:0-8750 GCA_963977325.1 uncultured Brevundimonas sp.
GAGCAGGCCCCAGGTGCTCCACAGGATCACCGCCACGATGGCCAGGCTGACCAGGGGATCGACCAGGCTCCAGCCGGTCAGCAGGATCACCCCGCCGGCCACGACGACCCCCAGCGACACCCCGGCGTCGGCCAGCATGTGCAGATAGGCGCCCTTGGCGTTGAGGTCGTGCTGGCTGTTCATGAACAGCATGGCCGTGCCCAGATTGATGACGAAGCCGATGCCGGCCACGATCATGATGGTCCAGGATTCGACCGGCGCGGGCTCGGCGAAGCGGCGCACCGCCTCGAAGGCGATGGCGCCGCAGGCGAAGATCAGCAGCAGAGCATTGCCCAGTGCCGCCAGCACCGTGGCCTTGCCCAGCCCGTATGTGCGACGCCCGCCGGCCGCGCCATGGGCGCCGCGCCGCGCCAGCCAGGCCGCCCCGCCCGCCATGGCCAGGCCTAACACGTCCGACAGATTGTGCCCGGCGTCGGCCAGCAGCGCCGTCGAGCCCGCGATCAGACCGGCCGTGAACTCCACCAGAACGAAGGCGAGATTGACCGCCAGTCCGACGGCGTAGCGCCAGTCGCCGGTGTCGAGCGGACCATGATGATGGCCGTGGCCGTGCGTGTGCCCATGCCCGTGGTCATGCCCGCCGCTCGGATGGTCATGCGTGTGGCTGTGGGCGTCGTGGGCCATGCGCCAGGGTTAGACCCGTCTCAGTGGGGGTGGAAGAGGACGACCAGTCCGAGCCCGATTAGGGCCAGACCCAGGATCAGGCCTTCGTAGCGCGCCAGCCGCTCCAGCTTCAGCGCGGTGGCCCCCGCCCAGGCGATCCCGGTGAGGACGACCATCCCCAGGGTGGCTCCGGCCCAGAAGGCGGCGGTCAGCGCCAGCAGCGCCGGCATCCCGGCATTGGCGGCCCCCAGATAGAGCGGCAACAACACCTCGCCGGGCGAGGCCGCGAGCATGAGGATAAGACCCCAGAAGGCTGCCGCGTTCCCATGCCCAGACACCGGCCCGGCCGCCACGGCCTGGGCGCCGACGCCGCGCGCCGGGCGGCGGCTGTAGCGCCACAGATACCAACCGCCCATGCCGAGCAGCGCCCCGCCGGCCAGATAGGGCAGTAGGCCGGTGATCCAGTGGTCGATGGCCAGCCCCGCAGCGATGATCAGCACGCCGACGACCGCCGTCGACAGGATATGCGCCAGCGCCGCCGCCGCCGCCGCCCATAGGGTCTGGCGGCCGGTCCACCCCTGGGCGCGCCCGACGAGGACGAACGGCAGCCAGTGAGTCGGCAGGGCCGTGTGCAGGGCCGCCGCCACGAAGCCGCCGCCGATCAGCGACAGGGTCAGGGAATGGGCGGCGGGGTCCATCGCCGACCCCTAAACTGTTATACTGTAACTTTCCAGCAGAATCGCGCGCTGCGGCGATCGTCGCTCT
This sequence comes from uncultured Brevundimonas sp., assembly GCA_963977325.1. Lineage (GTDB taxonomy): Bacteria > Pseudomonadota > Alphaproteobacteria > Caulobacterales > Caulobacteraceae > Brevundimonas. The sequence continues at coordinate 1,426 of CAXBPJ010000038.1, forward strand.
TTCAGTCCGGCACGCCGGCGCTTTTCGCGATTTCGTCGGCGATGCGATCGAACTCCGCAAGGAATCGCCCACGCAGGGGATCCGTCTCCATGATGACTTCGTGCCGCGCGCCCTCGACCTCGACATAGTGCGCGCCGGGAATACGCTTGGCCGCCCAGGCGTTGGTGGTCTTCCAGACGCGGGCGTCATCCCCCGACTGCACGACCGTCACCGGGGTCGCCACGCGCCGCAGCGCCCGGGGCTTGAGCGCCCGTTCGCCGGCGTCGAGCGCAAAGGCCAGCCAGCCCCATGTGGCCCCGCCCAGCGCCAGGTGCGGGCAGGCCAGCAGTTGCTGGCGGAACAGGTCATAGCGGCCCTCGTCGGACGTCAGGGCGTTGTGCTCGAAGTCGTGGGCGAACGGATCGTCCAGGTCGCCCAACACATAGTCGCCGGCCTTGCCGTTTCTGACGTGCCAGCGGGTCGCCAGCTTCACCGACCACATCGACCGCTTGCCGGTGGTGATCCTCAACATGGGGCTCGACAGCAGGGCCGCGGCGAAGCGGCTCTCGCCGGCTTCAAGGCACAGCAGGTTGAGCGTCGCGCCCATCGAGTGGCCGAGCATCACCCAAGGCCTGGGCATCCGCGCCTCGAAGGCGGAGATCAGGCGGCTGTAATCGTCCAGGAACTCCTCGACCGCCCGGGCATGGCCCTTCATCCGGTCCGGCAGCAGCCGCGCCGACAGGCCCTGTCCGCGCCAGTCATGGGCCAGCACGCACCAGTCGCGGGCCAGCAGGTTTCCGATCAACTCATAGTATTTCTCGATCGGCTCGGTGCGGCCGGGGCTGACCACTACGGTTCCGCGCGGTGTGCCCGCCGGGGTCCACAGGGCGGCGCGCAGGCGCAGCCCTCCCGCACCCCGGAACCACTCCGCCGATCCGCCCGGGGGAGGCTGGGCGCCGGGAACGCCCATCAGGGGGGCGACCTCCGCGAAGTGTCTCGCGCGGCCCCTCGCCTCCGGTCGCTCCATGCCCCCTGACTCGGTCATGCGGGCTTGCGGAACTTGAGCGTCATGCGGTCGCTCTCGCCGATCTCGTCGTAGGGAACGTGGTCGAAGGTCGGGTCCGGCGGCTCACCCATCGGCGCGCTGAGGCGCTGAGGCGGCAGGGTCTCGACACCGAACGGATGGTCCTTGGTGTCCTCGGGATTGGCGTTGATCTCGCTGGCCTCGACGAAGACGAATCCCGCTTCCTCGGCCAGCTGGCGCACGAAGGCCTCCTGCACATAGCCTGAGGCGGCGGCCGGATCCTGATCCTCATCCGCAGCGGCGCGGTGCTGTTCGATGCCAAGGACGCCGCCCGGCTTCAGCGCCACGAAAGCGTCGGCGAAAGCCTTTTCCGCCAAGCCCGCCGCCATGAACAGGTGAAGGCTGCGCATGAACAGGGCCAAGTCCGCGCTTCCGGCCGGGGCGACCTCGACGCTGGTCGGACCGAACTCGGTGATCTCGACATCGCCATAGACGCGCCGGTTGCGGAAGCGGTCGCGGAACCGCTCCATCAACTGGGCCTGGGCCGGCACGGGCGTGTCGCCCAGCTCGAAGCCGGCCGCATAGAGCCGGCCGCCACCGCGCGCCAGATAGGGGCCGAGGATTTCGGTGTACCAGCCCGCTCCGGGCCAGAACTCGACCACGGTCATGCCCGGCTGGAGGCCGAAGAAGGTTAAGGTTTCCAGAGGATGACGCCAGACGTCGCGGGCGCTGTCATTGGCGCGCCAGTCGCCGGCCACCGCCCATTCCAGACTGCCCTCGCGCGGACCGGCGGGCGCCGACGGCGCGTCTGGCTCGGCCGCCTTCTCCTCGCGCCGCCCGCAGGCGGCGACCACCCCGGTGGCGGCGGTCAGCATCAGCAGGCGACGACGCGAGGGGCCCGGGCTCGCTTCCGGGGCCGGGAGGGCGCGCTCCGGCAGGGATGGTTTCACGATCAGCCTAATCCTAGATCGGACGCCCGCATCCGTCCGACCCACGAGGTCTAGAGACGTTCGCGCGGAGCGTCCACCGCAACACGTGGCGATTTACGGACCGCGGCTCAGGCCGCCGGCTTGCGGAAGCGCAGCGTCATGCGGTCGCTCTCGCCGATGGCGTCGTAGCGGGCCCGCTCCTCGGCCGTCAGGGTGCGGCCGTCGCCCTCGGAACTGCGCACCGGCGGCAGGGTCCAGACGCCGAAAGGGTGGTCCTTGGTGTCGGCCGGATTGGCGTTGACCTCACTGCGGGCGTCCAGCGTCAGGCCGGCCTTCTGCGCCGCCTGGATCACCCAGCTTTCGGGCACATAACCGGTCGAGGCGGTGTCGGCGACATTGAGGCCATCCTGCGACCGGTGCTGTTCGATGGCCAGCACGCCGCCCGGCTTCAGCACCCGGGCGAACTCGGCCATGTACTGGTCGACCCGACCTTCCTGGCGCGCCCAGTTGTGGAACATGCGGGCCGTCAGGACCATGTCGACGGAGTTATCAGGCGCGTCGATGCCTGCGCGCGGGCCGAAGTCGACGATCGAGGCGGACGGGTAGGCGGCCAGAGAGTCTTGCAGCGCGGCACGGCTCTGACGGGCGCGATCCGACACCTCGGGCGCGCCGAGATCGCCCTGGGCGGCGATGTAGCGGCCGCCGGTGGCCTGGGCGTAGGGAGCCAGGATCTCCAGCCACCAGCCGCCGGCGCCGGGCTCAATCTCCATCACGGTCATATTCGGCGCCAAGCCCCAGAAGGTCAGCGCCTCATAGGGGTGGCGATAGGCGTCGCGCGCCTTGGCGGTGTCGTCGCGAGTAGGATTGGCGAGAGCGGCCTGGAGGGCCGCGTCCTCGTGATGCTCCGGCATCATGGCGCTGGGCGGCTGGGCCTGTTGCGCCACGACGGAGCCGGCGGTCAGGGCCAGAGGAGCGAGAACGGAAGCGAGAAGGGCGCGGCGCATCGGGGTGTCTCCGGACGGTTTCGATCCTTCTAGACGGCGCGAAGATGCGGGCCAAGAAATCACGGCGCCGCACCCCTTGCGGTCGAAAAACGCCCTCCCATCTGATCGTCTGGACGCGCCGGTTCGCCGGGCGTCTCGGGTTCGCGGGGCTCATCAGAGACCGCAACGGGCCCGATCCCCAACGCCGGTCCGGGCAGACGCGGGCCGGTCAACCTTGCTGATCGCAGAAGGATTGATCATGCGCACCATCGATTTCACCCCACTTTATCGTTCGGCCGTCGGCTTCGACCGCCTGGCCTCCATGCTGGAGAGCGCCTCGCGCGCCGGCGAGGGCGCGGGCTGGCCGCCCTACAACATCGAGACGACGGGCGAGAACGCCTATCGGATTGAGATCGCCGTCGCCGGCTTCCGTCGCGACGAGCTGTCGATCGAGGTCAAGGAAAACCTCCTGACCGTGACCGGCCGCAAGACCGCCAACGACGACGCCCAGGATGGCCGCACCTTCCTGCATCGCGGTCTGGCCGAGCGCGACTTCGAGCGTCGCTTCCAGCTGGCCGACTATGTGATGGTCACCGAAGCCTCGCTGGAGAACGGCCTGCTGGCCATTTCGCTGAAGCGCGAACTGCCCGAGGCGCTGAAGCCGCGCCGCATCGAGATCGGCGGCGGCCAGGCCCTCATCGAGGGCGAAGCCAAGCCGGCCGGCAAGGCCGCGCTCAAGACCGCCAAGGCCGCCTGAGGCCATCAGCGATAGCAAACGACCGAGGGGCGGCGCGACAGCGTCGCCCCTTTTTCGTGGTCAGGCCGCGATCTCGAACGACAGGCCGACGGCCTGATCGAGGAGAGCGCCGTTGAATCTCGCCCCGGTGACGGCGGCGCCGGTGAGGTCCGCGCCCGACAGATCGGCGTCGGTCAGGTCGATCCCGGTCATGCGCGCCTCGGTCAGCTTGGCGTATCGAAGGCTGGTCCGGGCGAGACTTGTCGGCAGGCTGCGGCCGGCCCCCAGCGGCAGCGGCGTCAGGTCGGCCTTGCGGAAATCCGCCTTGACCAGATTGGCGCCGCCGAAACGGGCCCCGCGCAGATCGGTCCCCACGAACCTGGCCCCGCGCAGATCGGCGCCCTCGAAGTTCGCGCCCTGCAATTCACACTCGGAGAAGTCGAGCGCCACCAGACAGGCCTGCCGTGCGCTGAGCGCCGCCAGCACATAGCCCTTCAGCCGCGCTCCCAGCGGTCGCAGATCGAGCCCGTCGAAATTGGCCGGCTTACCGGCCTTGCCGCCGGACTGGGCCCACTGCTGGGCCTCCCTGGCCTGCTGATAGATGAATTCGGCGGCCTGGATCGCCTTGGCGTCGGGGTCGCGCAACGCGCCGCCGAAATCGGTGCGGTCCAGCCGCGCCCGCTCGGTGGCGCAACCGGTCAGGACGGCGCCGACGAAGCGCGCGCCCGACAGATTGGCCCCGGCCACATCCGCCCCTTCCAGAAGGGCGCCGGACAGGTTGGCGTCCTTCAGATTGGCGCGCGACAGGCAGGTCCCGCGCATCGAACAGTCGGTGAAGTCGGCCTTCAGCGCCTCGAGATTGTCGAAACGGGAACCGTCCAGGGTGGCGCCGGTGAAGTCGGCGTCGGTGGCGTTGCCGACGCGGCGCTCGCGGCGGGCGGAGGCCAGACCTTTTTCCGGGTGCGGAATTGCGATCTGGCCTTCGCGGAAATCGGCGCCGGTCAGGTCGGCCAGGGACAGGTTGGCGCCCTTCAGGCTGACGCCGCGCATGTCGGCCCGCACCAGCACCGCTTGGCGCAGGTCGGCCTGGCCTAGGTCGGCCCCAAACAGCAAGGCCCTCGACAGGCGGACCCCCTTCATCCGGGCGCCGGTCAGCCTGGCGCCGGACAGGTCGGCGTCTTCCAGCATCAGACCGGACAGATCGAGCCCTGAGAGGTCAACGAACTTCAGCACCGCCCGACGACCATTGGCGCGGCCCTCCAGATATCGGGCGTGGGCCTCGGCGATCATGCCGAGTTCGGCCTGGGTGATGAGGCGGCTGAGACTCATTCGTCGCTTCCGGTCTGCATCTCGTCGCGACCGCGCGCCCCGGCCATCTGCGCGCCGGTGAGGTCGGCGTGACGGGCGTTGACGCCGTGCACGATGGCCCGGGACAGGTCGGCCGAAACCAGTGACGCCCGCCTCAGATCCGCGCCGGTCAGGTCCGCGCCGCGCAGATTGGCCAGGGTCAGGTCGGCCGGCAGCAAGCGCTCCGGCCCGATCAGCAGCGGCCCCAGCTGGGCCTCGCGGAGGTCGGCCCCCGCCAGTCGCGCGCCCTTCAGCCGCGCCCCGCGCAGATCGGCGCCCTTGAGCTTGGCCGAGCGCAGGTCGGCGTTCTCGAGGTGGGCGCCCTGCAGCTGCACCCCCTCCATGTCGAGGCCGTAGAAGACCGCGCCCCTGGCCGACAGGGCGGTCAGGTTCAGGCCGCGGATCGAGTCCAGGCTGCGCAGATCGACCTTGTCGAACACAGACGGTTGGCCCTCCGCCCCGTCGGATTCGCACCAGCGCGCGTGTTCACGGAGCATCTCGGCGGCGGGCAGACGCGACACGGGCTCTCCCGCCGAGCGGTTGTCGGTCAGGGCGCCGGTCATGTCGGCCCCATCGACGCGCCACATGGCCGACTTGACCCCCACCAGCACCGCGTCGCGCAGATCGGCGCCGGTCAGGTCGGCGCCGGACAGGTCGGCGCCCGCCAGGTCGGCCCCGTTGAAATTGGCCTGCTTCAGATTGGCGCGGATCAGCTTGCAGTCCTTCATCGCCGCGCCGGAGAAGTCGGCGGCCACGGCGATGATGCCCGACAGGCGCGAGCGCTCCAGATTGGCGCCCGACAGATTGGCGCCGCCGGCGTGGGAGATGGATTTGGAGCGCGGCTCGATGACCCGGTAGCCGGAGTGGGCGTCGGCGGCGGCCATGGCGCCTTCGCGCAGATCGGCCTCGAACAGGTCGGCGCCGGTCAGATCGGCCCCGCGCAGCGACGCCCCGCGCAGGTCGGCGCGCCGGAGGGACGCCTCGGCCAGGATGGCGTTTTCCATGTCCGCGCCGAACAGATTGGCGTTGTCCAGCTTGGCGCCGGCCAGATTGCACTCGACCAGCAACGCCGCCGAAAGATCGGCGTCGGCCAAATTTCGTCCCGACAGGTCCAGCCCCGAAAGGTCCATCCAGGCGAACACGGCCCGCGCGCCGCCCGGACGCGCCTGCCACAACCGGTCGTGGCGCGCACAGATGGCGTCGACATCAGCCTGGCTGAGCTTTCTTCGCGCGGTGGTCGGATGCCGGACGGACATGATCGAAAGCCTGCGCCCCGATCGCTTAAGGAAGCTTTGATTAAGCCTGTTCGTCGCTGAGCAGGTTCTGGGCGCGCAGGGCCTCGGCCAGGTCGCCCGGCGCCACCCACAGCCGGGTGTAGCCGGCCTCACCCAGCCGTTTCAGCTCGGTGGCGAGATCGGCCTTGGGCGAGGCGGCGAAACGGGCGTCGAAGCCTTCGCCGTCGGCGCTGACCTTGACCATGGGCCGGCCGGTCTCGACCCGGTGCAGATAGCCTTCGTAGAGAACGGCCGCCTCGTCGGCCATCAGTCCGACCTCGACCTCCAGTCCCGCCTGACGCAGCCGCTCGATACCGCGCCCGGCGGCGAAGGCCGAGGGGTCGACGGCCGCCACCACCACCCGCGCCACCCCGGCCTGGACCAGGAAGTGCGAGCAGGAGGTGCGCCCCGACGAGCGCGCGCCGCACGGTTCCAGCGTCACATAGGCGGTCGCGCCTTGGGCCCGCTCGCCGGCGGCGGGCACGGCCTGCTCCTCGGCATGGGGCCGGCCGCCTGGGGCCGTTGCGGCTTCGGCGACGATTTCGCCATCCTTGACGATGACGCAGGCGACCGAAGGGTTCGGCCAGGTGACGCCCATCCGGCCGCGTGCCAGCTCGATGGCGCGGCTCATGAAGCCGGCGTCGTCGCCGCCGGCGGGGGCGGTCATTCGGCGGCGCCCGGCAGGGGCGGCAGCGGCTGGGCCCGCCCGGCGTCCAGATAGCGCGCCGCCGTCGGCGTCAAATCGCCGTCCAGATCGATCAGCAAGGGATTGCCGGTCGGAATTTCGACCCCCACGATCCGGTCGTCAGGCACGTCGAACAGGTGCTTGACGATGGCGCGCAGCGAATTCCCGTGGGCGGCGATCAGCACGTCGTCGCCCGCCTTCAGCCGCGGGGCGATGGCGCGGTCCCAATAGGGCAGCACCCGCTCCAGGGTCGTCTTCAGGCTCTCGGTGTCCGGAATGTCCTGATCGGCGTAGCGCGGATCCTTGGCGAAGGACCATTCGCTGTCGGCGGCCATCGGCGGCGGCGGCGTGTCATAGCTGCGCCGCCA
>CAXBPJ010000039.1:0-8750 GCA_963977325.1 uncultured Brevundimonas sp.
GAGCACCACGCCCGCCGGCATAAGCGAGGCCCCCGCCGTGAAACGGGGGGATGCGCGGTTGTCGGCGCTTCCGTCGATCGTCTCCGGCGAGCGCGGACGGGCCCTGTTCATCGCCGCCTATGTGGTGGCCGCCCTGGTCACCGTGGCCGGCATCTGGCTGGTGGCGGTCGCGCCCAACGCCGGTGGGGACGACGGACAACGGGCCGGCGCGGGATCGCTGATCCTCACCGTGTTGCTCGCCAATCTGGTGCTGATCGGCCTGCTGGCCGTCATCGTGGGCTTGAGAGTGCTGCGGCTGGCCCGACGCCGGACGACCGACGCCGGAGTCAGGCTCCATCTGCGCTTCGTCACCCTGTTCAGCGGGGCGGCGGTGGCGCCGGCCATCCTGATCGCCCTGGCCTTCGGCGTTCTGGTCAATCGCGGCGTGGACGGCTGGTTCAGCCAGAATGTCCAGACTTCGGTCGAGAACAGCGCCGAGATCGGCCGCGCCTATGTCCGGGACGTCAGCGAGCAGATGGATCGCGACATCCGCTTCATCCAGGGTGAGCTCGAGGCGATCCGGGAGACCTATCCGCAGCGCATCCAGTTCAACGGTTATCTCCAGCAAATCGCAGGCATCTACGACTACGGCGCCCTCTATATCCTGAGCGGCGATGGCGAGGTGCTGGCGCGCGGCGAGCAGCCCGGCGCGCCGCCGTTCCTGATCCCTCCGGCCCAGGATTTCGCCCGGGCGGCGGCGGGAGACGAGGTGCCGGTGGACGTGGCCCAGAACCCGGATACGATCCGGGCGCTCTATCCCCTGCCGGAATACGGCGACGCCTATCTCTATCTGGTCCGGCCGCTGCAGTCCGGCCTGATCGGCCAGATGTTCGACGCCGAACAATCGATCGTCGCCTATCAAGCTGCGGAGCGCAGCCGGGCCCAAATCCAGACCGCTTTCGCCCTTTCCTATATCGAGACGGCGCTGCTGGTGCTGGTTGGCGCGGTGTGGTTGGGCATGACGGCGGCCAACGCCATTTCCGCGCCTGTCGGACGGCTGGTGCGGGCGGCGGACAAGGTGGCCGGCGGAGATCTGGGCGTGCGCGTGGACGCCAGTCAGGATCCCGAGGAGATCGCCGTGCTGTCGCGGGCCTTCAACCGGATGACCGGCGACCTGGAAACCCAGCAGGCGGCGCTGATCTCGGCCAGTGCCGAAGCCCAGGCGCGCAGCCGTTTCATCGAAACCGTGCTGTCGGGCGTCAGCGCCGGGGTGATCGGCCTGGACCGCGAGGGGCGGGTCTCGGCCATCAACGAGAGCGCCTTGGCGCTGCTCGGTCTGGAGGCCGACTCGACGCTCGGTCGGCCGCTGATCGTGGCCGCGCCGGAGTTCGCCCCGCTGGTCGAACGCGGCGACGCCCATGCCGATGGCGAGATCGACCTGGAGCGAGAAGGCGAGGCGCGGCGGCTGAGGGTGCGAGTCGAAGGCGGCCTGGGCGGCGAGATGGTGCTGACCTTCGACGACATGACCCGGCTGGTGAACGCCCAGAGAAACGCCGCGTGGCGCGACGTGGCCCGGCGCATCGCCCACGAGATCAAGAATCCTCTGACGCCCATCCAGCTCTCGGCGGAACGGCTGCGGCGCAAATACCGCAAGGCGATCGGCGACGATGTCGAGGCCTTCGACCGTTGCACCGAGACCATCATCCGCCAGGTCGGCGACATCGGCCGGATGGTCGACGAATTCTCGGCCTTCGCCCGTATGCCGGCGCCGCGCATCGCCCCGGAGAAGGCGGCCGAGCTTCTGCGCGAGGCGGTGTTCGCCCAGCGTGTGGCCCTGCCGGATGTCGAGGTTTCTCTGGTCGAGCCGCTGCCCGAGGTCACGCTGGCCTGCGACGGCCGGATGGTCGGTCAGGCCCTGACCAATCTGCTTAAGAACGCCGGTGAGGCGGTGACGGCGCGCCGCGCGGCCGATGGCCACGCCGACGGCGGGATCCGCGCGGCTCTCGACCTCGACGGTCAGCATCTGAGCTTCGTGATCGAGGACGATGGCGTCGGTTTGCCGCCGGCGCGCGAGCGCGAGCGTCTGACCGAACCCTATGTGACGACGCGCGAGAAGGGCACCGGCCTGGGTCTCGCCATCGTCAAGAAGATCCTGGAGGACCACGGCGGTGAGCTGAGGCTCGGCGACGCGGTGGAGCTGCGAGGCGCGCGAATGTGCCTGCTGTTCCCCACCAGTCTGGTCCAGACCCCAACCTCGACCGCGCCCCAGAGCGCGGTTGTCGCCTGAGGAGGCCCCATGCGTATCACCGGCGCCGACATTCTGGTTGTGGACGATGAAGCGGATATCCGCGAACTCGTGTCAGGCATTCTCGAGGATGAGGGCCACGCGGTGCGCACGGCCGCGGACTCGAACGCCGCCCTGGCCGCTATCCGTGACCGCAAACCGTCGCTGCTGGTGCTCGACATCTGGATGCAGGGCGGGGGTCTGGACGGGCTGGAGCTGCTGGATCTGGTCAAGGAGCTGGACGCCGATCTGCCGGTGGTGATGATCTCCGGCCACGGCACCATCGAGACGGCGGTGTCGGCGCTGAAGCGCGGCGCCTATGACTTCTTGGAAAAGCCGTTCAAGTCGGATCGCCTGCTGGTGGTGATCGAGCGGGCGCTGGAATCCGCCAGCCTGAAGCGGGAGAACCGGCGGCTGCGGGCCAAGGCCTTCGTGCCCAGCGGCCTGATCGGCAAGAGCCACGCGGCCCAGCAACTGCGCGCCACGATCGCCAAGGTTGCCGGCGCCAACAGCCGGGTGCTGATTTCCGGCCCTCCGGGTTCAGGCAAGGAGCTGATCGCGCGCCAGATCCACGACGGCAGCCCGCGCGCCCGCAGCGAGTTCGTGGCCATCTCCGCAGCCGGCATGACGCCCGAGCGGCTGGACGTCGAACTGTTCGGCGAGGAAGGGGAGGGCGGCCGGCCGTCGAAGATCGGCGTGTTCGAACGCGCCCACAACGGCACCCTCTACCTTGATGAAGTCGCCGACATGCCGCGTGAGAGCCAGAGCCGCATCCTGCGGGTGCTGGTCGATCAGAGATTCCGCAGGGTTGGCGGCGAGCACGATGTCCAGGTCGATGTCCGCGTGGTCACCTCGACCTCTCGCGATCTCAAAGGCGAAATCGCCGAGGGGCGGTTCCGCGAGGATCTGTTCCACCGGCTGAACGTCGTGCCGATTCGCGCGCCGTCCCTAGCCGAGCGCCGCGAGGACATCGGCGAGCTGGTCGACTATTTCATCGATAATCTGGCGGAATCCCAAGGTTTGCCGCGTCGCCGCCTGGGCGAGGACGCCATCGCCGTGCTGCAGGTCCACGACTGGCCGGGCAATGTCCGTCAGCTGAGAAACAACGTGGAGCGGCTGCTGATCCTGGCCACCGGCGATCCGTCCGAGCCGATCACGGCCGAGATGCTGCCGACCGAGGTGGCGCAGTCGGGCTCGGCCGGCTCGCTGGGCGCCGAGCGGATCATCGCTCTGCCGCTGCGCGAAGCGCGCGAGGTTTTCGAGCGGGAGTATCTGACCGCCCAGATCATGCGCTTCGGTGGAAATATCTCGCGCACCGCAAGCTTCATCGGCATGGAGCGTTCGGCCTTGCACAGGAAGTTGAAATCCCTGGGTGTCGCGCCCGCGCGCGGCGGCGAGGACGAGGCGGACGTGGTCGACTGATGTCCCGTGTCGCCTATGTGAACGGGGTCTATGCGCCTCATGGCGAGGCCGTGATCCATGTCGAGGACCGGGGCTTTCAGTTCGCCGACGGGGTCTATGAGGTGTGGTCGGTGTTCGACGGCAGGCTGGCCGACTTCGACGGCCACATGGACCGGCTGTTCCGCAGCCTGGACGAACTGAAGATCGCCCATCCCATGGGACGGGGCGCTCTAGCGGCTGTGCTGCGCGAGACGGTGCGGCGCAACCGGGTCCGAAACGGCATCGTCTATCTGCAGGTCACGCGCGGCACGGCCCGGCGGGACCATCCCTTCCCGTCGGGGGACGTTGCCCCCAGCGTGGTGGTGACCGCACGCGCGCTGAACCGGGTCGCCGCCGAGGCAGGGGCAAGGAAGGGCGTGGCCGTGGTCACCCATCCCGACATCCGCTGGGGCCGATGCGACATCAAGTCGGTGGGCTTGCTCGCCAATGTGCTGGCCAAACAGGCGGCCAAGGAGAAGGGCGCCTATGAAGCCTGGATGGTCGATGAGATGGGGCTGGTCACCGAAGGCTCCTCGACCAACGCCTGGATCGTCGACCGGGACGGCCGGCTACGCACCCGCGACACCCAGGCGAACATCTTGCGCGGCATCACTCGGGCGGCGGTTCTGGCCCTGATCGCCGAGCAGGGACTGGAACTGGACGAGCGGCCCTTCTCGGTTGAGGACGCCAAGGCCGCGCGCGAGGCCTTCATCACCTCGGCCAGCGCCTTCGTGACGCCGGTGGTGTCGATCGACGGCGCGACCATCGGCGACGGCGAACCGGGACCGATCGCCCTCAGACTGCGCGCGCTCTACCTGCAGAAGGCCCGGGACGAAGCGGCCTGAGCCGCCTCGCGAGGCGCCATCACGCCGCCGCGTTGCATTCCGCCAGCTGAGCCGCGTCCAGCTCGGTTCCCTTCCAGGCGAAGGCGGTGACGGGGCCAAGCCTGGCCACCGCTCGGCGGCAGGCGCGGGTCGCCGGCTGGCTGCGGCCGCCGTTGGCGACGCATTGTCCGGCCTCGTCACAGCTCCACGAGGCGCCGTCGATAATGGTGCGGCCAGAGGGCGCGGAGGCCGGGTCGGCCAAGGTCAGACGATTGGGGCTCTGGGCGGCGGCGGGGGCCGCGAGCGTCAGAAGAGCGGCAGCGGCGATTAGGATACGCATGGACAGGCTCCGGTCTCGGGAAGGACGGAGCAGAGATGACCGTTTCCTTTGAAAACTGTCAACACATATTGTCGATGATCACTTATCGCTGATCATATTTCCTCGCGACCGCCGAACCGGCGGTGAGGGCGGCCAGGGCGCCGGGCACGTCATCGACGGAATCATAGGCGTCCAGAAACACCGCCGGGGTCATGCCTTCCTCGACGCTGTGCCGCATCAGGGCGTAGAAATTCTCCCAGAAGCCGTCGAGGTTGATGAAGATCACCGGCTTGGGATGCAGGTCCAGCCGCTTCCACGACAGCACTTCGATAGCCTCTTCCAGGGTGCCGACGCCGCCGGGCAGGACGACGAAGGCGTCGCACTCGTCGTACATCATCTGCTTTCGCTCATGCATCGAGGTCACCACGCGGGTGTCGACCTCGTCGAACAGCCGCTCGCGGCTGCGCAGGAATTTGGGCATGACGCCAAGCACCTCTCCGCCGGCCTCGTGCGCCGCCCGAGCGGCCGCCCCCATCAGCCCGACGCCGCCGCCGCCATAGACCAGGCGCAAGCCGGCCCCGGCCAGAGCTTGGCCGAAGGCGCGGGCGGCCTGGAGGTACTCGGGCCGGGCGGCGTCTGAGGAGCCGCAAAACAGGCACACCGAACGGATGGCGGTGGAAGTGGCGTCGGTCATGAATCGGGTCCGTGGGCTCGACGGCGACGCAGACGCGGCGCGCGAGCGTGGCTATAAGGGACGACCATCCTTAGCCGCCCCCTGTGACGGAGCCAACGCCCTGAGACGTCAGATCGGACATGCGCTTCCGGTGCTGCTGGTCTTCCTCGGTCTCGGGGCCTGTCAGGAGAGGGCGGCGCCTGACACCCAACCGCGCGCGTCCGTGGCGGGGGCCTGGGCGTCGCCGCCGCGGATCACGGGCGTGGCTGCGCGTCGGGACAGCCTGGTCATCACCGGCTTCGGCCCGCCCGGCGTGCGCGTAGTCCTGACCGCCGAGGACCAGGCGCCGGCGGCCATCTCGGTGGACGGCGACGGCCGGTTCGCCCTGCCGATTCCTCGCCCGGCGGCTCCGCGCCTCTACCGGCTGGATCTGGACGAGCCGACGGCCCGGCGCGCCGGCGAGCGGTTGTTCATTGCGCCGGACGGAACGGCGGCGGTGCTGGCGCCGGGCGGCGCCAGTCGGGCCCTGATCGACGCTTCGGGCCTGACGGCGGCGGATCACGATGGGGTCGAGCTGGTGGTGTCCGGCAACGCCGCACCCGGCTCCGTGATCTCCGTGTCGCTCGACGACCGACCGGCGCGCAAGGCCCGCGTCGACGCCCGCGGCCGATTCGAGGCGGCGCTGGGTCCGGCCGCTCCCGGACCCCGCCGAATCGCCCTCTCGACCGAAGGCGGGCCGCCGGTCGTCACCACGATCACCCTGACGCCGCAGGGCGATGAGATCCCGAGCAACCGCGTCGACGGGGACGGCCTCAGCCTGTGGTGGACCCCGTCCGGCGGGGGCGTTCAGCAGACCTGGATTCGAGGTCAAAAAGACTGAACCGGGGCGGTTGCCTTGGCCGCGTTCCCGCTGCTATAGGCCCGCCTCCCGAGCAGCTGTTCCGCGGTAGCTCAGTGGTAGAGCAGCCGACTGTTAATCGGCTGGTCGTAGGTTCGAATCCTACCCGCGGAGCCACTCGGGGTTTCCCCCAGTTCAGGCCAGATCGCTCCAGCCCAGCTTGGCGCCCGCAGGGATGTCGCGGGCCGCGGGCCGTCCGACGACGTCATCCAGGCGAGCTGGCGACAGGCCATCGCCAGGACGTAGCGCGATCAGGTCATCCTCCGTCACGGTCTGACCCGCCGCGATCGCCCCGCAGGCGAACAGGCTGCGTCGGGCTACGATCGCCGTCTCGCGCTCGGCGGCGGTCGGGGTCTTGCGCCCCGAGCCGAGGCTGGCCTCCACATCGCGGATTCGCGCGACCATGGCACGGAGCTCGTCCGGATTCAGCGACATGGCGTGGTCGGGGCCGGGCAGGGCGGTGTCCAAGGTGAAATGCTTCTCGATCACCGTCGCACCCCGCGCCACGGCGGCCAGGGTGACGGCGTCGCCCAGGGTGTGGTCCGACCAGCCGACAGGGTGACCGAAAGCCGACCGCAGAGTGTCCATGGCCCGGAGATTGGCGGCCTCCGGCGGCGCGGGATAGTTCGACACGCAATGCAGGACGACGATGTCCTCAACCCCTTCCGCCTCGATCCAGCCGACGGCCGCCTCGACGTCCGCCAGGGTGGCCATGCCGGTAGACACGATCACCTGATCGGCCATCCGGGCGATCCGCCGGATCAGGGGAGCGTTGGTGATCTCGCCGGATGGGATCTTGAACCGACGCATGCCGATGCCGTGCAGGAAGCGCGCGCTGTCGATATCGAAGGCGGTCGACAGGAAGAGGATGCCGCATTGCTCGCAGTAGGCGGCCAACTCGGCGAACTGGTCGTGTCCCAGTTCCAGGGCGCGGATCATCTCGACGGCGCTGTCGGCCTCGGCCCCCGCCCGCTGATAGTCGGCCATGGGGGCGGCGTCGGTCATCAGGCTGGCGCTGGTGAAGGTCTGGAACTTGACGGCGTCGGCGCCGGCCTCGGCCGCCACGTCGATCAGCCGGCGGGCCAGGTCCATGTCGCCGTTATGGTTCACGCCGGCCTCGGCGATGATGAAGACGTCAGACTGGGCCATGGTCGGCCTCCGGCTCGGGGTCGTGGAAGCGTTTGGGGCCGGGCGGCGGCGCGTCGGCCAGGCGGATCAGGAGATTGACGATGCGGTCGGACGATCGCCCGTCTCCATAAAGCGACTCGGCATCCTGGGCCGCCGCCACGAACGCAGGTGAACAGGCCTTGGCCAGAGCGGCGGCGATGCCGGCCACGGTCGGCGCGCAGCTGATCACCGAGGCAGCCGCTGGGCGCCCTTCCTGACGCGATCCGATGTTGACGGTGGGCTTGCCCAGGAACGGCGCCTCGATCAGGCCGGACGAAGAGTTGCCGACCACGGCGTCGCCATGGGTCATGGCCGACAGATACCGCAGACGCCCCAACGAGGGCCGAACCCGCACGCGATCGGGATGGGCGTCGGCGAACGCCGCCAGGCGTCGGTTGAGCGCATCGCCGCCGGCGTCGGCGTTGGAGCCGGTGATGACGATGCGTCGGTCGTCGTCGCCGAGTACGGCCAACAGCGCTTCGATCCCCGCATCGGTCTCGCCGGGGACGTTGGTCACGGGATGATAGGTCACCAGCAGGAAGGGCGCGGGCTCGGACCAGCCCAGATCACGCGCGACGGCCTCGGCCGACAGCGGCTCCAGAGCCGCGACCGCGTCCAGCCCGGGCGCGCCGGTCAGCCAAACCGTATCGGGCGCCTCGCCCATGCGGATCAGCCGGTCTCGCGCCTCGGCGTGCGACACGAAATGCCAGCGCGCCAGCTTCGAAATGGCGTGGCGCGTGCTGTCGTCCAGCGAGCCGACCGTCACTTCGCCGCCGTGGATATGCGCGATCGGGATGTCGAGGAAGAAGGCCGCCTGCGCCGCCGCGAGCGCTTCGAACCGGTCGCCGAGGATGACGACGACAGCGGGGCGGTCGTCGTGCAGCGCCTCTGCGATCCCGGCGACGCCCACACCTACTGCGCGCGCCGTGGCCAGGTCATCGCCGCCGGTCGCGGGTAGCGGAAGGCGGATGTCGACGGTGAAGCCGTCGGCCTCGATCTCGCCCACTGTGGGATGGGCCGCGTCCAGATGCGATCCGGTGGCCAGCAGGCGCAGGCGCCCCGCATCGGCCAGGCCGCGCATCACCCGCGCCAGCAGGCCGTAGTCGGCGCGGCTGCCGGTGACGACGCAGATCGGGGCGGATGAGCCGGAGGCCATGCCCGTTCCG
>CAXBPJ010000040.1:0-8510 GCA_963977325.1 uncultured Brevundimonas sp.
TGTTCTCCATGGAGCTGGAGGCCGCCCTGGCCGAGGCCGGTCTGGCGCTTCAGGCCAACGACGCCGAGAATTCCGGCCTGCACGGCGTGCTGTGGCGGGACGGCCGCTGGACGGGCGGCGCTGACCGGCGGCGTGAGGGCGTGGTGCTGGATGCGCTGAGCCCGTTGCCGAGCATCCCTGTGCCCGAAATCGAGGCCCCGGTCGGCGAAGAGGTCATTCCGACCAATCGCGCCGGCGCGCGCTGAGGTGAGCCGCATTCTCTACGGTCGGCCGCCCTTGGTGTTCCACCCGCCGTCGGACGCCGAGCAAGTGTCGCCCTTGATACCCGGCTCGTCGTCGCTGGAGACGACCGAGCCCGGCTCGCTGGACGAAGCGGTGATCTACGCCCCCCCTGGCGCCATCGAACGGCGCCATGTCCTGGCCCTGGCGCTGCGCGGCCTGAAGCCGGGCGGCCGGCTGGATGTCATGGCCCCCAAGGACAAGGGCGGATCGCGGCTGAAGAAAGAACTGGCCGGCTTCGGCGTCGAGGTCGGTGAGACCGCCAAGGCGCACCATCGCCGCTGCGAGGCGATCCGGCCGGTCACTGTCCACGGTCTGGACGCCGCCATCGCCGCGGGAGGGCCGCGCCGGATCGAGGCGCTCGACGCCCGGACCCAGCCCGGGGTCTTCGCCTGGGACCGGATCGACGCCGGCAGCGCCCTGCTGATCGATCATCTGCCGGCGCTCAAGGGGCGCGGCGCCGATCTCGGCTGCGGCTGGGGCGCCCTGGCTCGCGCGGTTCTGGCCTCCGACGACGTCGAGACGCTGGCCCTGACCGATCTCGACCGTCGCGCCGTCGAAGCCGCTCGACGCAACGTCGACGATCCGCGCGCCGCCTTCGCCTGGGCTGATGTGCGGACGCTTCCGGAAGCGAGTGACCTGGACTTCGTGGTCTCCAACCCGCCCTTCCACGACGGCGGCGCCGAGGATCGACGGCTGGGCCAGGCCTTCATCGCCAAGGCGGCGGCCATGCTCCGAAAAGGCGGCGTGCTGTGGCTGGTGGCCAACCGGCACCTGCCTTACGAGCGGCCGCTGGCCGAAGCCTTCGCGCGCGTGCGGCCAGTGGCGGACCGCGACGGATACAAGGTGTTCGAGGCCGTACGCTGAACAACCTGGACGCCCCCGCTCAGGAACCTTGGCCGGTCGCCCGCCGTTTCCGGACCTTCCACCCGGAGCCCCCGGTGTCCGACGTCGTCATCTCCCCCACCTTCGAGCCCCCCGCCGACGCCCTGGCCTTCTATGAGGAAAGCCTGCGCCTGCTGAAGGAATCCGGCATTCCGTTCCTGCTGTCGGGCACCTATGCGGTGACGGCCTATACGGGGATCAGCCGGCCGACCAAGGACCTCGACGTCTTCTGCAAGCCCGGCGACTATCCCCGCATCCTCGCCTTCTTCCAGGCGCGCGGCTATCGGACCGATGTCGAGGACGAACGCTGGATCGCCAAGGTCTGGAAGGACGAGAAACACTTCTTCGACGTCATCTTCGCCATGTCCAACGGCACCATCGCGGTGAACGACAGCTGGTTCGGCGAGGACCGCATCACCGTCTATGGCCACGAGGTCCAGATCACCCCGCCGACGGCCCTGATCCTGTCCAAGGTCTTCATCCAGGATCGCTATCGCTACGACGGCGCGGACGTGAACCATGTCATCCTGAAGCAGGCCGAAGCCATCGACTGGAAGAGCCTGCTGGATCAGATGGACCTCTATTGGGAGGTGCTGATGGCGCACCTCTTGAACTTTCGCTTCGCCTATCCGACCGAGCGCGACCGCGTTCCCGGCTGGCTGATGACCGAACTGGCCGAACGGCTGGCGGCCCAGGTCGATCTGCCGCCGCCGCGCGTGAAGGTGTGTCGGGGCCGGCTGTTCAGCCCCCGCGACTATATCGCCGACATTTCCGAGTGGGGCTTCGGCGACGTGGTCGGCAAGGGACTCGAAGAACGGCACGACCCCATTCACTGAAGCCAATGACCGACCCCCAGACCCCACAGCCCGGCCTCGACGCCGGACCGTCGAAGAAGCTTCGCGTCGCCGCCGTCGGTGATCTGCACGTCGGCGAGTCCAGCGAACGGCCGTACCGCGACCTGTTCGATCGGGTGCATGAGGACGCGGACGTGCTGGCCCTGTGCGGCGATCTGGTGAACTTCGGCAAGACCCGCGAGGTCGAGATCCTGATCGAGGATCTGCGCGCCTGCCGCATCCCCATGGTCGGGGTCATGGGCAATCACGAGCATGAGCACGGCCAGCCCCAGGTGGTCATGGAGATGCTGTGCGAAGCGGGGGTGAAGATGATCGCCGACGGCCGGTCCTATGAGATCGAGGGTGTCGGCTTCGCCGGCGGCAAGGGCTTTGTCGGCGGCTTCGGCCGCTATATGCTCAGCTCATTCGGCGAGGACGCGGTCAAGGCCTTCGTCCAGGCGGCGGTCGAGGACGCCAATCAGATCGAGACCTCGATCCGGTCTTTGCGCACCGAACGCTCGGTGGTGCTGCTGCACTATTCACCGATCGTGGAGACGGTGATGGGCGAGCCTCCAGAGATCCACGCCTTCCTGGGCTCCTCGCGCCTCGGGGAGACCATCGACCGCTATGACAACGTCAAGCTGGTGGTTCACGGCCACGCCCATCGCGGCGCACCCGCGGGCACGACCAACCGCGGGGTGCCGGTGTTCAACGTCGCCCTGCCCGTGCTGCGAGAGCTGGGAGATCGGCCCTACCGGGTGTTCGAGGTCTGAGTTCTCTCTCAGTTGCCTGGCCCCACTTCCCTTATCGTCCGGCCTCCGCTATCAGCCCCGCTCCGATGCGAGCGGTCGTGGCGGAATTGGTAGACGCGCAGCGTTGAGGTCGCTGTGGGGCAACCCGTGGAAGTTCGAGTCTTCTCGACCGCACCATCGATTATCTGAAGGGTCAGCCGTCGGCTAACTGAGCGATATCTGAGGGGAGGGCGAGGCGATGAGCATCGAGACCGCGCGCCCGCATGGCTTGAACCTCGACGTCGCAGCCGATCCCAACGATCCGCACCGCGACGACTACGCCCTGTCGGCCGCCTTCGTGGAGAAGGTGGTGGACGCCGCCGACGCCGCCGATGCGGCGCGCCTGGCCGAGCTACTCGACGATCTGCACCCCGCCGACATCGCCGACCTGATGGGCTTCCTGACCGCCGAGCACCGCTCGGTGGTGGTCCAGAGCCTGCCGCCCGAGGTGCTGGCCGAGACCCTTCCGGAGCTCGACGACGGCATCCGCGAACAGGTGCTGGAGCGGGTGCCGCACCTGACCCTGGCCACCGCGCTGCAGGAGCTGGATTCCGACGACGCCGCCGCCGTGGTCGAGGATCTGGAGGACGACCAGCGCGAGCGCGTGCTGGCGGCCATGCCCGAGGTCGACCGGGCGGCGATCGAAAGTTCGCTGGGCTATGCCGAGGACACCGCCGGCCGCCTGATGCAGCGCGAGGTGATGGCCGCGCCCCAGTTCTGGACCGTGGGCGACACCATCGATCACCTGCGGTCCCAGGGCGAGGACCTGCCCGAGCTGTTCTTCGACATCTATGTGGTCGATCCGGTCAACCGGCCGGTCGGCGGGGTGCCCGTCAGCCGTCTGCTGCGCGCCCGCCGCGAGGTCGCCCTGACCGAGCTGATGGAGCCGATCAACGAGATCGAGGTCGGCCAGGACCAAGAAGAGGTCGCCTATGTGTTCGAGAAATACCACCTGATCTCGGCCCCGGTGGTGGATTCGGCCGGGCGGCTGGTCGGCCAGCTGACCGTCGACGACATCGTCAACATCATCCAGGAGGAGAACCGCGAGGACATCCTGCGCCTGGCCGGTGTGTCGGACGAGGATCGCGGCTCCAACGTCATGGGCGTGGTCCGCTCGCGCATTCCCTGGTTGGTGATCAACCTGGGCACGGCGGTGGTCGCGTCTCTGGTCATCGGCCAGTTCGCCGATCAGATCGAGGCCCTGGTCGCCCTGGCCATCCTGATGCCGATCGTGGCCTCGATCGGCGGCAACGCCGGCACCCAGGCCCTGACAGTGGCCGTGCGCTCCCTGGCTTCACGAGAGCTCAGCGCCGCCAACGCCCTGCGCATCGTCGGCCGCGAGGTGGCGGTCGGCCTGACCAACGGCCTGGCCATCGGGGTGCTGTTGGCGATCATCGCCGGGGTGTGGTTCGGCCGAACCGACCTGTCGCTGGTCATCGGGCTGGCGGTGCTGATCAACATTCTGGCCGCGGCGCTGGCAGGCACGCTGATCCCGCTGGCGCTGGATCGTCTGGACCGCGACCCGGCGGTATCCTCGCCCGTGTTCGTCAGCTGGATCACCGACGTGGTCGGCTTCCTCAGCTTCCTGGGCCTGGCGACGCTGATTTTGCTCTGACCCTTCCCGCGTCCCCGGCGAATGCCGGGGCCCAGATTGTAGGACGCGCAGGTGTGATCACTTGAGGCCACGCGCCCGATCAGCCGACGCCTGCGCTTGAATCTGGGCCCCGGCATTCGCCGGGGAGGCGGGTCAAGTCTGGCTCGGAACCGGCTCCGACAGGTCGAACTCCACCCGGAAATGGCGATTTTCGCGGCGCAGTTCATAGGCGAACTGGCGACCCGGATGGACCTCCATGGCCCAGACATTGGTGTTGGACACGGTCATGTCCTCGCGGGTGAACATGTCGATCGAGAATTGATCGACGGGGAACTCCTGGCGGGTCTCGGTCCCGGCGTCGGCGGTGTCGCCGCCATACTGGGTGACGGTGTCCTCGGTCCCGTCGGCGTGACGGTGATCGTGCTTCAGTCGCAAGCCAGCGGCGGTGCGGGTCACCACCCAGATGCGCGAGCGGTCCTCGCCGACGTGGAAGGGGATGCGGACCTGATCGTCGGTGCAGTCGGTGACGGTCATGACCAGACGCTGGCCCATGAAGTCGGCGTCCAGCGGATCCTCCGTCGCCACCTCGCCCTCAAAGGTCTGGCCGCACAGGGCGGACAGGTTGGCGAAGAAGACGTCCTGGGTATTGGTCGCCTCGGGTGCGGCTTCGGGGACGGCGGCCGGCTCGCTGGAGCAGGCGGCCAGGGCGAGGGCGGCGCCGGAGACGGCGATCAGGGCGAGTTTCATGCAGCGACCCTAACCTTGGCCGTGAGCCAAGGCGAGCGTCGTCGATGCCGCGGAGAGGGGTTGGAGGCCTGAGCCGGAATCGAACCGGCGTACACGGATTTGCAGTCCGCTGCGTAACCACTCCGCCATCAGGCCGCCGGGACGCTGGCTGGCGAAGCGCCGGCGCCGGGAGGCGGTTCGCTATCAGATCACGACGGGGGCCGCAACGCGGGCTTTTCGCTGAATGCCGCTCGGCCTATAAGCCGGGTCTTTCCGACCCGCGCCGTTCAGGATCGCCCGCATGAGTTCCGCCCCGGATTTCGCCGCCGCCCGCCAGATCATGGTCGACAGCCAGGTGCGGGTGAACGACGTCACCGACCATGCCCTGCAATCGGCGCTGCGCGCCGTGCCGCGCGAGCGGTTCTGCGCGCCGGACCGGGCCTTCTCAGCCTATGCCGAGGTCGATGTGCCTGTCGCCGGCGACCGCACACTGATGCAGGCCCGGGACGTGGCCAAGCTGCTTCAGGCGCTCGACGCCCGGCCGGGCGAACGCGCCCTGGCCATCGCCGCCCCTTACGCCGCCGCCATCCTGGCCCGCATGGGGCTGTCCGTCACCGCCCAGGAAGCCGATCCGGCCGTGTTCGAGGTGGTCGGCGCCGCCCTCTCGGACTTCGGAGTTGAGACCGCCTTGGCGGCCCTAGACGCGCCCGAAGGCGGGGAGTGGGATCTGATCATCTCCGAGGGCGCGGTCGGCGCCCGGCCAGACGCCTGGATCGAGGCCCTGCGCGTCGGCGGCCGCGCCGCCTTCGTCGAACGCTCCGGTCCCGGCGGCAAGGCGGTGCTGTATGAGCGCGGCCGCGCGGGTGTGTCGCGTCGCGTCCTGTTCGATTCGGCGCCGACGATGCTGGCCGGAATGACCCCGGCGCCGGCCTTCGTCCTTTAGGCGCGACGGAAAGCGGGCCCGGCCGCGTGAAAAAAACTTAACTGGCCAGGCGCACCCTCAGCGGTCACTGGTCGCCGGACCACACGGACACTGGGGCGCGCGATGCGTCCGCCTGGGATGAACTGATGTCGAACCGCTCGCGTGCCCTGGCCACCGCCGCCGCCCTGGCCATCGCCGTCGCCGGCCTCGCCACGACCGCCCAGGCCCAGTCGCTGCAGGACGCCATCGCCCTGGCCTACCGCACCAATCCCACCCTGCTGGCCCAGCGCGCCAACCAGCGCGCCCTGGACGAGACCTATGTCCAGGCCCGCACCGGCCTGCGCCCGACGCTGAGCGTCTCGGGCGGGACTGGTGTCACCTATCGTGACACGCCGGTCCCTGCAGAGCCGGGCATCGACTTCGACGGCGATGGGATCGACGATATTCCCGGGACGCCAGCTTCGAGGGACCGGTCTGATTTCACAAGCGCCAGTGTCGGCATCTCGCTGAACCAGAACCTCTACACCGGCGGCCGGATCGCCCACGGCATCAACGCCGCCGAGGCCTCGGTGCTGGCCGGGCGGGAGAACCTGCGCGACGTCGAGCAGGAGGTGATGCAGAGCGTCATCCAGGCCTATGTCGACGTTCTGCGCGACGAAGAGGTGCTGGTCATCCGCCGCGACAACATCGCCGTGCTGCAACGCCAGCTGGAGGAATCCAACGCGCGGTTCGAGGTCGGCGAGATCACCCGCACCGACGTGGCCCAGTCCGAGGCGCGCCTGGCCCAGTCGGAGTCCGACCTGGCCGTGGCCGAGGCCCAGCTGTCGGTGTCGCGCGCCGCCTTCGCCGCCGTGGTCGGCCAGGCGCCCGCCACCCTTGAGCCGACCCCCGCCCTGCCGCCCGCGCCGTCGGACTTCGATGTGGCGCTGGATTCCGGCCTGGTCCGGAACCCCGCCCTGGTCGCGGCCGAGTACAATCTGCGCGCCGCCGAGGCTCAGGTGGCCCAGACCCGCGCCGAATACCGCCCCAGCGTCGGGCTGTCGGCCTCGCTCGGCAACAGCTTCGACAGCCTCAGCAATCTCGACCTCAACGACAGCAGCCGCGAATTCAGCGCCACCGCCAACATCAGCGTGCCCCTGTTCACCGGTGGCCTGAACGCCTCGCGCGTGGCCCAGGCGCTGGAGCGCGCCAACGCGGCCCAGATCGGCGTCGAGGGCCAGCGCCGCAACGTGCTGCAGCTGGTCAGCTCGGCCTACGCCCAGGTCATCGCCGCGCGCTCGACCCTCGAGGCGGGCGAGGAGGCGGTGGTCGGCCTGCGCACCACCCTGGACGTGCTGAACCAGGAGCTTGAGCTGCGCGCCGCCCAGGTCACCCTGGCCAATGCAAGGCGCAACGAATACGTCGCCCAGGCCGCGCTGCTGGCCGCCATGGGCCAGCTGTCGGGCGCCAGCCTTGCGCCGGTCGAGGCCTATGATCCCGCCGACAACTTCCAGCGCGTGCGCAACCGCGGCGCCGTGCCGTGGGAGTTCCTTGTCGAGGCTCTGGACCGCATCGCCGCCCCGGCCATCGTCCCCGCCAACGATCAGGAAGACGCCCCGGTCGACGCCCAGCTGAAGTCGGAAGTCATCCAGACCGCGCCGGGCTCCTGATCGGATATTCGCCTCTGGCGTGAACCGAGAACCGTTGATTTGCCGCCCGCTTGATGCGACCACTGGCGATCATTTGAGTCGAGACACGCCCGGGTTCGGGCGGCGCAGGGGATAGGCATGACGGATCAGGCCGCTCAGGAACCGACCATGGAGGAGATCCTCGCCTCCATCCGGCGGATCATCTCCGAAGACGACGCTCCCGCCGAGGCGGCGCCCGCCGCCGACGAACCGGTCGCCGAGACTCCCGCGGAGCCGGCCGCGGAAGCCGCTGCTCCGGAGCCTGAGCCTGAACCCGTCGCGGATTCGCCCGCCATGATGGACGAGACACCCTCGGTGCAGCAGCCCGAACCGGCCTCCGCCGACGAGGACGTGCTGGACCTGACCGACACCTACCAGGCGCCGGAAGAGAGCATTGGCGACCTCGACGTGGCCCCGTCCGCGCCGCAGTCGGCTCCGGCCCCCGCCGCGCCGTCCGCCCCCCTGGTCAGTGACACCGCGGCGGCGGCCTCGGCGTCCGCCTTTGCCGGCCTCGCCTCTTCGCTGAGAAAGCCCGAAGCGCCCGACGCCCCGCCGGTGTCCGGCCCGACCATCGACGCCCTGGTGCGCGAACTGCTGAAGCCGATGCTCAAGGACTGGCTGAACGCCAACCTGCCCGCCATCGTCGAGGCCCAGGTACGCAAGGAAGTCGAACGCATCGCCCGCTCGGCCAGCTGACCCATCGCACATCGCGATCCCTTCAAAGGGCGGCTCCCCCGGCGGGAGCCGCCCTTTTCACGTTCTTGCTTTCGTCATCCTCCGGCCGCGCAGCGGACCGGGGGACCCAGCGGCGCC
>CAXBPJ010000041.1:0-8476 GCA_963977325.1 uncultured Brevundimonas sp.
CTGGAACGCCAACATGCTGCGCTACCAGGGTCTGGTTCCGCCGGGACCGCGGCCGGAGAACGCCTTCGACCCCGGGGCCAAGTATCACATTCCCGGAAACACGCCCTACACCCGCTACTTCCTGGCTCACATCTACCAGTTCCAGTTCCACCGGGCGGCCTGTGAGCAGGCCGGTTGGACCGGGCCGCTACATCGCTGCTCGGTCTATGGAAACGAGGAGGTCGGCCAACGCTTCAACGCCATGATGGAGATGGGCCAGTCGCGTCCCTGGCCCGAGGCGATGGAGGCCTTCACCGGCGAGCGCGAGAACGACGCCTCGGCGGTCGCGGACTATTTCGAGCCCCTGAACGTCTGGCTGATGGCGCAGAACCGCGGCAGGTCGTGCGGTTGGGACGCGGCCTGACACAAGCTCGAAAGGGCATGATCGTCCGTTAACCGCCCTCGTGAGCGGATGATTCACCGCGCCTTGTCAGACTGAGATCAACTGCGGGGCCGTGCGCCCCGCTCTTGACGTGTGGCGACGGGTCGATGGACAGGCTTTTGAGCGCGATGAAGCGGTTTGCGGGACGGCTGGGCCGTGCGCGTGAGGGCGCGGTCGCCATGCTCTACGCCCTGGCCTTTCCGCCCTTGCTGCTCATCACCGTGGCCGGTGTGGATATCCACCGGGCTTCGACCGTCCGCATGAACCTGCAGGACGCCCTTGATGCGGCCGCCCTGGCCGCGGCGCGGTCGCCGGCGACAACCAACGAGGGCATCACCGCGATCGCCCTGCCGGCGCTGCGCGCCAATCTCCAGGCCTATCCGGAGATCACCCTGCGCGAGGACCTGACCGAATTCACCCTGGACAGCAACGGCGTGGTGGTCGGCCGCTCCAAGGTCGATGTCGAAACCCTGCTGGCCGGCTTCATCCTGCCGCCTTACGGCCAGATCCTCGACCAGACGATCCAGGTGGGCTCGCATTCCGAAGTGAACCGGGCGTCGCGCAATCTCGAGGTCGCGCTCGTGCTCGACATCACCGGGTCGATGAACAACGGCAAGATCGATCTTCTGAAAGACGCCGCCGAGGTGCTGGTCGATATCGTCGTCCAGACCCAGCAGTCGCCGTTTTACTCCAAGATGGCCGTGGTGCCCTATTCGATGGGCGTCAATCTCGACACTCACGCGAACGCCGCGCGGGGCACGCCGACCGGCTCGGTCAATATCACCGGGGTCAGCTGGCACAGCGGGTCGATCCGCGATGTGGGCGGCGTAACCCAAGCCACTTGGGCCACTGTCACCGCCAGCAACCACGGCTTCGCCGACGGCGATAAGGTGGTGTTCTGGAACTCTGGCCGCATGGACGATCTGAATGGCCGCGTCTTTACCGTCGCCAACAAGACGACCAACACCTTCCAGCTGCGCAACACCAACAGCAGCAGTTGGGGCAGCTTCCGATCCAGCGACAACGTCAAGGTCGCCAAGTGCGCGCGCAACGACTGCGCCCCGACCATCACCGCCTCGGGTCACGGTCTGAGCGATGGCGAGGGAGTCTATATCACCGACGTCGGTGGCTTCGCCGGGCTGAACAGCCGCCCCTACGTGGTGTCGGGCGTCTCGGGCTCGACGTTCCGGATCAATACGGTGCTCCAGGGTCAGTATTCGTCGGGCGGAAAATCCTGGTGCGGACGGTACGGCTGCACCTGGCGCGTCTTCAACAACGCCTACGGCAATCTGACCGCCTTCGAGGCCTCCAAGTGCGTCAGCGAGCGCACGGGGACCAACGCCTATACCGACACCTCGCCCGGCAGCGCCAAGGTTGGTTTCAACTACGCTTCATCGAACAATGCGTGTCCAGCCAGCGCCCTGATGCCCCTGTCCAGCGACATCGGGGCCCTCAAGAGCAAGATCGACGGGCTCCAGATCGGCGGGTCGACGGCGGGGCACATCGGCGCGGCCTGGGGCTGGTACGCGGTGTCGCCGAACTTCAGCAGTCTGTGGACCGGAACCTCGGCCCCCGGCGCCCACGATCCGGATCGTCTGCTGAAGGCGGTGATCCTGATGACCGACGGGGAGTTCAACACCCCCTACTGCTCGGGTGTCATCGCCTGGGACGCCGGCGACGGGTCTGGCGCCTATCAGGACAAGATCAACTGCGCCGCCACAAACGGCGACGCCTTCGATCAGGCCGAGGCGCTGTGCGACGCCATGAAGGCCCAGGGTATCTTGGTCTATACGGTCGGGTTCCAGGTGGCGGCGAACGGCGCCGCCGCCGACATCATGCGCGAATGCGCCTCGACGACCGAGACCGCCTACCTCCCGGCCAGCGGCTCGGACCTGACCGACGCCTTCCGCGCCATCGGTCGAGACATCACGCGGCTGCGCATCTCGAAATAGCGGTTACTCAGCCGGCCGCTGATTGGCGATGCGCCCGGCCTCCAGGATCGGCATGCCCGCCTCTGTGGGCACATAGATGGTCTGGCGGCCCTGCTGGCCGGCGGTCTCCTGGAGCATGTTGATATAGCTCCAGCGCAGATAGGCCTCTGGTCCGCCCAAACCCTCGGCCATGATTCGGTTGGCCTGGTCGGCGCCCCGCGCGCGCTCGATCTCGGCCTGGGCCGTCAGCTTCGCTGAGTCCAAGGCGGCCTGGGCCTCCAGCACCCGGATGCGCCGATTCTGCACCGCCTCCTCATAGGCGGCCCGGCCCGCCATCTGCTTGGAGTAGACGTTGTAGAGCGGGAAGCCGAAGAACAGGCCCGCCACCAGCACCAGAACGGCGACGCTGGTCCAGATGGTGAGTTGGGTGTTGCCCCGCATAACGCGCTCCCTCAAATGACTCGGCGAGCGTCGCGGGCGTCGCCGCCGGGGTCAAGTCAGCGGCTGATCTCCAGCAGCTCCAGCTTGGCCTCTTGCTTCGGCCACGGCAGCACCAGGCGCCAGCGCTGATCCCCGATCCGCTCCAGCACCCCGATCTGGTCGCGCTCGGGCATCTGGCCGTAGCGCGGATAGCCGCGCTCTTCCGATCCCCAGGCCTGGGCGCCGATAAACACAAGTCGCCGTTCGCTGTCGGGATAGAGCAGACCCTGGCTGCGCTGCGATCCTGTCGCCTTCGACAGGATCAGGTCGCCGCCGACGGTCAACTCGACCGAGCAGCGGAACCAGGGATAGGCCACATAGCCCAGGCCGTCGCCGTTGATGCTGCCGATCTTGAAGGTGCGGCAGCGGTAGTCGCCGGGCGACGGCTGCAGCCGTCCTGGCAGAGCGGCGTTCGGATCGACTAGGGCGCCCAGGGCCTCGACCTGGGAGGCGAAGCCTTTCGCCTCGGCCTCCGCGCGCGCCATTCGCCAGGCCTGATCGAGCCGCGACAACCGCGAGGCGTCATCGGCCGTGGCTACCTCACGCCAACTGGAACTGGCGCCCTGGAGCCCGTCCGGCTGCGTGCCCGAGGCGGGCGACGCGCCCGGCCCCGGGTTCGACGCCCCCCGGGCGTTCCGGCTCGGGCGTGGTCGAGGGCGCGGGGTTCGCCGATTCGCCCTGACAGGCGGCGAGCACGGCGACGGCGGACAGGACAAGGGCGTGACGGCGCATGCGATCCTCGGACTCGAACGGCCCCCGCCGTCCGCCCCCTAACGGGCGATCACCCGGGTCGGTTCAGCCATGACCGGCTTGAGACGCATCAGGGCCGCGGCGAAGGCCCGGCCCTCCAGCGGCAGATCGAGCCACTCGCAGACGCCCGAGGCGCGCGTCGTCAGGGCGTCGAGGCGCGCAAGGGCGATCACCCGGATGTCGCGTGTCATGACGTCGCGATCCAGCGCCCGCCGCACGTCCGCGGCGTCCCTGGCTGTCGCCAGGGTGATGATCACCGCGTCCGGTTTGAGATCATGCGCCAGCGCAATCCCCTGCTCCAGCGTTTCCGCCTGATGCAGGGCTGCGCCCTCCACCGCCTCGCAGTGGTGACGGACGACGCCCCTGCCCACGGGGTCGGCGTCGATATGGACAAGGGTCAGGCGCGGGCGCGGCGGCGCGACCTCGGCCTCGACCAGCTCGGGCTTGGCCGGCTTCAGGCGGATGGTGACAGTTGAGCCCTCTCCGACCGCGCTGTCCAGACGGACGTCCCCGCCCATGGAGCGCGCCAGGCGTCTCGCCACGGCCAGGCCGACCCCCCGCCGGGCTCCGCCGGGATAGGCGGTGAAGGGATCGAACAGGGCTTCGATCCGGCCCTCTTCGACGCCGCGCCCGGAATCGTGGACCAGGATCGCCAGACCGTTCGTCTGACGACGCGCCTCGATCATGACCACCCCGCCCTCGCGGTTGTAGCGGATGGCGTTGTGAAGGACGGCCGACAGCACGCGGTCGAGCCGTTCGGCGTCCGCCCAGACCGCCATCTGGGGCTCAGGCGACGGACTGCGTAGTTCGATCCGCCGCGCATCGGCCCCGGAGCGATAGCGCGCGGCCACCCGGTCGATGATCACCAGCGGATCGACCCGTCTCAGGTGCGGGGCCGGCCCCCCACAGCGGCTGAGCTGGGCCAAGTCCTCGCAGGCGGCGTGAGCGCGCGCGAGACTCTCCTCCAGAATATCCAGGCGGCGGCGCTGTTGCGGCTGGCCCCAGGGCGCGGCCATCACGGCGGCGTTCATGGTCCTGGCCGCGGCCAGGGGCTCGAGCGCCGCGCGGGCCGCTCTGGCGAGCAATTCGTCGGCCCGATCGCGTGCGGCCAGGGCCTCGGATCTGGCGGCGGCGGCGATTGCGTTGGCGGCCATGAGCTCGGCGGCGAGCCGATCGCGGTCGCTCGCCGTCTCATCGGACTCGCTCCGCCCGTCCCGAAGACACCGCTCGAGCGCCAGACAGCGAAAGGCCAGGCCAACCGCGCCGAGTGCGGTCACGCCGAGCGCGATGAAGGCGAGAGACATGGCGACCCTCCGTCAGAACGAAGAGACGCTATCTCGCATAGGTTGCACTGCCGTTAAGCGCTCGCAATACGGGTTCAGTTGTCGTCGGTCGATCCGGCGTCGGCCTTGGTCGTGCGCCGTCGGCGCGGCTTGGGGGTCGGTTCTTCGGTCGTCTCGGTCAAGGTCGTCGGACGGGTCAGGAACCCCGGCAGGGAGGCTCCGTCATCGGCGCCCGTCGTTTCGGCATCGACAGAAGCCTCCCGGCGCGGACGGCCACGACCGCGACGCGGACGCTCATCGGCCGCAGCATCCTGGCTGGGCGGCGGTCCATCCGGGGTCAGATCCGCGTTGTCGGACGCCCGGTCGGAAGGGGCCGAGGCATCGCCCTCGTCGGCCGACGCCGGCTCGCGACCCTCCCGCTCGGCGGCTTCGCGCTCGAAGCGGGCGCGGCGTTCTTCCTGACGGCGCTCCCAGCGCTCGCGGCGGGTTTCACGACGGCCGCCTTCGCCATCGTCGCGATCGTTGCGGTCGCGATCCTGTCGGTCGTCGCTGGACCGGTCGCGCCAGCTTTCATCCTGACGGTTATCGTTGCGGTTTTCCTGTCGATTGTCCTGACGGCCGTCCTGGCCCGGCTGCTGCGCGCGCTCGGCGGCCTGCTGGGCGGCCAGGATTGCGGCGGCCTGGGCGCCGGACTCGTCCTCGAAGTCGATGTCAAAGCCCTGGCTCATGGTCTCGCGCTGGGCGATGTCCTGGAAGGACTTCTGCGGCTGCAGGGCGCGCAGCACACGGAAATAGTGCTCGGCGTGCTGGGAATAGTTCTCGGCCAACACCCGGTCGCCGGACGAGGCGGCGTCGCGCGCCAGGGCCTGGTACCGCTCATAGACGGTCTGGGCGTTGCCCCGGACCTTGATGTTCTCGGGCCCTTGCGAATCCCAGGACCGGTTCGGATTGGTCGCGTTGGCGTTGGCGCCGCCGCCGGATTTCCGGTTGCGACCGCGCTGGCGCTTCATGCCCTTGAAGTCTCGCATGGGGAGGTACCGTCTT
The DNA here is from genome assembly GCA_963977325.1 of uncultured Brevundimonas sp. Classification (GTDB taxonomy): domain Bacteria; phylum Pseudomonadota; class Alphaproteobacteria; order Caulobacterales; family Caulobacteraceae; genus Brevundimonas. The sequence goes on from CAXBPJ010000041.1 coordinate 5,910, forward strand.
CTGGGTCCGCGCCGCGTGGGCCGGCCGTGTCGAAATGTGCGTTCGAAAGGTTCCAGCGTCGCGGAGACCATCCCCGCCCTCGGTGGAAGCCGCCCCGACCGCGACGTCCCTGGATCAGGATCGTGGCGCGGTCTCCAGCCATGCAGCGCGCAGGACCGAGCGGGTCGCGGGCGATGCAGGATGAAGGGAAGCGAGGTCGTGCTTAGCGCGAGCGGGCGACAATTCCAAGGGGTTTGTCAGGATGGCCTCGGCGTCGTCCTCGGGTCCGGGCCGTTGGTCACCACGCGGTCGCGGTCGGCCAGGTCGCGGACGACCTTCGGACCCGGCAGGCCTGCCTGGTCGAACAGGGCCTTCACCGCCTCTCCCTGATCGTGACCGATCTCCACCGCATAGATGCCGCCCGGCTTCAGGATGCGCAGGATTTCGGGGGCCAAGGCGCGATAGGCGTCCAGCCCGTCCTCGCCGCCGTCCAGCGCCAGATGCGGATCGTGGTCGCGCACCTCGGGATCGAGGCCGGGGATGTCGCCGGACGGGATATAGGGCGGGTTGGACAGCACGAGGTCGAAGCCGTGGTCCGCCAGCCCCGCCGCCCACTCGGTGCGCAGGAAGGTCGTGCGCCCGTCCAGGTCCAGATTGGCGGCGTTCTCGCGCGCCACGGCGATGGCTTCGGACGAGACATCAGTGCCCAGACCCCGGGCAGCCGGGCGCTCGGCCAGCAGCGCCAGGAGGATGGCGCCGGACCCAACCCCCAGATCGATGACGGTGAACGCCTCGCTCGGCGGGAAGGCCAGCAGCGACACGTCCAGCAGGGTCTCGGTGTCAGGGCGGGGGCTGAGCACATCCGGGGTGACATTCAGCAGGATCTTCCAGAAGGCCTGGCGGCCCAGAATGCGCGACACCGGTTCGCGGCGAAGACGGCGCTCCACATAGCCGTCGAGCATGGCCTGTTGCTCGGGCGTCATGGGGCGATAGGGGTCGGTCAGGATGTCGGTGCGGGTGGCGCCCGAGGCCGCCTCCAGCAGCAGGCGCGCGTCGATGGCGGGGCTGTCGATACGGCCGTCCTTCAGCCGGGACTGAGCACCCTTCCAGGCGGTCAAAATTGTCGGGCCGGTCGGCGGGGCGTCGGTCATGGGCAGGCTCCTAGCGCGCCGGAGAAGCGGGCGACAAGCGTCCGGCGCGCGGCGAGCCGGGAACGCGCGGGCGGCCGGGTTCGTTCGGAGCGGATGCGCAGCCCCTCCCCCGACGCCCGCCGCCTGGTCTCAACGATCGGCAAGTACGGCGCGGCGATCTTCGGAGGACTGGCCGCGGGCGCCGCCTCCGCCCATCTGCTGCACACGCGCGGGGCGGGGGTGCGCGACCGGCTCAGCGACCGCACCGGCGTCGATCTGGCGCCCGAGCCCGCCGTCCCGCCCAAGATGGCGATCGAGGACTACGATGTCCGGGAGCCGGGGCGGGGCCGGCTGGCCCAGCGGCCCGAGCACATTCCGCGCAAGGGCTGGACGGACATCCTGTGGCGGCTGGGCGGCGCCTATTTCGGCGACCGGGTCGGGTTCGTCGCCGGCGGGGTGACCTTCTTCATCCTGCTGTCGCTGTTTCCCACGCTCGGCGCCTTCGTGACCATCTATGGCCTGTTCGCCGATCCGACCCAGGCCTGGGAGCGGCTGCAGTTCCTCTACTCCGTGCTGCCGGGGAACGTCGCCGAGTTTCTGGGCGGGGAGATGCAGCGCCTCGCCGCCGGACCCGCCAGTCAACTGACCTTCACCCTGATCTGGACCCTGGCCCTGTCGCTCTGGACCGCCAACAACGGGATCAAGACCCTCTTCTACGGCCTGAACCTCGCCTATCACGAGGTCGAGAAGCGCAACATCGTCACCTACAACCTGCTGTGTTTCGCCTTCACCCTGACCGGGCTGGCGGCGGTGCTGCTGAGCGCCTCGCTGGTCGTTGGGGTGCCGGTGTTCCTGTCGTTGTTCGGGCTGGAGGACGAGTGGCGATACTTGGCGCCGCTGCGCTGGCCGCTGCTGTTCACCGGCTATGTCGCGGCCCTGACCGTGATCTATCGCTTCGGCCCCTGCCGCCAGCGCGCGCGGTGGCGTTGGCTGACCCCGGGCGCAATCCTGGCGGCCTCGCTCAGCGTGATGGTGTCGTTTCTGTTCAGCTGGTTCCTGACCACCTTTGTGCGGTTGGACAGCTATGGGCCGCTGGCCACCGCCATGGGTTTCCTGATCTGGACCTGGCTCTCGGTGCAGATCATCCTGATCGGGGCCAAGTTCAACGCCGAGATCGAGCACCAGACGGCGATCGACACCACCACCGGCGCCCCCGCCCCGCTGGGCGAGCGCGGCGCCATCATGGCCGACACCGTCGGGCCCCGGCGCGGCAATCCTGCGGCGCTGGCCTTCACTCTCAAACACGCCGAGGCCATGGCCGACCGGGTGATGCAACGAAAGGCCAAGCGCGGCGAAGGCTAGCCTAGCTCGGCCTCGAGATCGGCCAGACGGGCGGCCTGATCTTCGGCGATCAGCGGCTCGATGACCTCGTCCAGGGCGTCGCCGGCCACGATCCGC